>JADGQU010000017.1 GCA_017881545.1 Gemmatimonadaceae bacterium | reverse complement strand
TACCAACTGTAAAGTGCTGCCGCCGCTTGGCTGCTTTCTGCCGCAGTCGGGCGACTCGTTTACGCAGGGCACCGTTGACGGCGGAGTCAAGTTCCCGACCTTCGGCACGCAGACCTTCGCGTTCAAGGGGCATGTCGTAATGACGGGCGGATCGGGCCAGGTTCCGCCTCAGCGATTCGCTTATCTCGGTGGGGCGTCTACGCTCGCGACGGTCGATCTTCTCGCGCTCGGCGGCTCTCACCTGTTGTTCGTGCAGGGGGACTACACGATTCCCATCGACCAGATTCAGCTTCCGTTCGTTGGTAGCCCGTATATCGGACTCAGGTATGCCGCGGGAGGGGCGGGGGTTCAGGGGCTTCCAACCCTGATCCAGAATCTCGGCGTCGGTGTCGGTGCGAGCTTCTTCCGGGCCGACTATACCATCGATCCGGCGCAAAATCGCTCGCCATTCTCCCGGAAATCGGCATTCAGCCTCGGACTTTCGCTTTCGCTCTGAGATTGTTGCTGGGCTCTGAAATTCCCGCCGTGACGCCCGAGATGCCCGTTCTCGCCTGAGACTTTCGCTCTCTTGCTGAGCGAGAGAAACAGTTTGCTCCGCTAGTCCCTCGTTGGTATATTACTGAGCGTGACTTTTGCATCGTGTCGCGCCAAAATGGGCGGGTAATGGGGACGCTAGTAGTCATACCAGCGCGTCTGGGCGCCATGCGCCTTCCCCGCAAACCACTCCGTCTCCTTTCCGGACTCCCCCTCATCGTCCGGGTCTGGCAAAGAATCTCCGAAATGAACGTCGCCGATGCCGTCGTCGTGGCTACGGACGACGAATCCGTCGCATCAGTGGTTCGCCAGGCGGGAGCCGAATGCGTGATGACGAGCGATAAACACACGTCTGGATCCGAGCGGGTCGCGGAAGTTGCAGCTCTGCCGCGATTTCAGGGCTTCACCACGATCGTGAACGTTCAGGGAGACGAGCCCTTTATTGGCCCCGAAGCGGTGCGCGGGGCAGCGGATCTCGTCTCGTCCGGGACGTTTCCCCTGGGCACGGCGGCATCGCGCGCCAGCAGGGAGATACTGGATACCCCCAGCCTGGTTAAGGTCGTGGTGGCCGACGATGGACGCGCGATGTACTTCTCTCGCGCGCCGATTCCTTTTCTTCGGGATCAAGCCGACAGGGGAAGGTTGGCCGAGCGGACATTGCAGCACATTGGTGTGTACGCGTATTCGCGGGAGGCTCTTCGAGAGTGGGTCTCGTTGCCAGTCCATCCGCTTGAAGAGATCGAGCGACTCGAGCAGCTGCGCCCGCTGGCCGCTGGCTTGCCCATTGGAGTCGCAGTCACGAACGAAGCGCCGGCAAGCGGAATTGACACTGAAGAGGACCTCGCGCGCGCCAACGCGCGCTGGGATGCCTTTATGACGGGAGCAGCAACCAATGCAGGGTAATACCAGCCAACAGACGCGCTACATCTTCGTGACGGGCGGGGTTGTCTCCTCGCTCGGGAAGGGGATTGCCGCGGCTTCCCTCGGACGACTTCTCGTCGAGCGCGGAATGCGTGTGACGATTATGAAGTTCGATCCATATCTGAACGTGGATCCGGGGACGATGTCGCCATTCCAGCACGGTGAAGTGTTCGTCACCGACGACGGCGCCGAGACGGATCTGGATCTTGGTCACTACGAGAGGTTCATCGACCGGTCGCTCGCGCAGGCGAACAACATCACGACGGGCCGGATCTACCTCAACGTGATTACGAAGGAGCGGCGCGGCGAATACCTCGGCTCAACAGTGCAGGTGATTCCGCACGTCACCGACGAGATCAAGGGCGCGATGAAGCGCCTCGGCCCCGAGAGCGATGTTGTCATTGTCGAGATCGGCGGCACGGTCGGCGATATCGAGTCGCTGCCATTCCTCGAGGCGATTCGTCAGTTCCGTCACGAGATCGGGCGCGAGAACGCAATCTTCATTCACCTCACGCTCGTCCCCTATATCGCCGCGGCCGGCGAAGTTAAGACGAAGCCGACGCAGCATTCGGTGAGAGAGTTGATGGAAATCGGAATTCAGCCCGACATCCTGATCTGTAGAACGGAGCGCGCCCTGTCCGAGGAAGTGAAGCGGAAGATCGCGCTCTTCTGCAACGTCGAGTTCGGTGCTGTGATCGAGAGCCGCGATGTGCCGACCATCTACCAGATCCCGCTCCTGTTTCACGAGCAGGGTCTCGACGAACGGGTGATGCACAAGCTGGGTCTGCTCGGCCGACGTGCTCCGGATCTGTCGAAGTGGCGCGCTATGGTCGAGCGAGTACTTCATCCGCATGGGCGGGTGAAGATCGCCGTGATCGGGAAGTACACGGGCCTCGTGGATAGCTACAAGAGCGTGCAGGAATCGCTCATTCACGGCGGAATCGCCAACGATGTTGGAGTTGAAGTTTCATGGCTTGCGAGCGACCTCTTCACGAACAGGGAAAAGACGCGCGAGCTGCTCGCTGATTTCCACGGAGTGCTGGTGCCGGGTGGATTCGGAGTGCGCGGCGTCGAAGGAATGCTGGAAGCGATTCGCTACGCGCGCGAGTCAGGACTCCCGTTCTTCGGAATTTGTCTTGGAATGCAGACGGCGATTATCGAGTTCGCGCGCAACGTCATCGGGCTCGCCGATAGCCACTCGAGTGAGTTTGCGCCCGACTGCGGCGATGCCGTCATCTCCCTGATGGAGGACCAGCAGCACGTCACGGACATGGGCGGCACCATGCGTCTCGGTGCATATCCGTGCAAACTCGGAGCGGGAACGCAGGCTGCGGCGATCTACGGCACACCACAGGTCAGTGAGCGCCATCGGCACCGCTACGAAGTCAACAACAAATACCGCGACCAGTTCATCGAGCACGGGCTCAACCTGAGCGGACTCTCACCGGACGGATCGCTGGTAGAGATGGTGGAGCTCCAGACGCATCCGTGGTTCATCGGCTGCCAGTTCCACCCGGAGCTTCAGTCGCGCCCGACGCGCCCGCATCCTCTCTTTGCGAGCTTCATCGGCGCGGCCGTCCACGCAAAGTCGCCCACCAGAAGCACCCGGAAGCACGCGCCCCTAGAAGCGGGCGAATAGCGTGGCGGAACTCTTTCCGGCTGACAAGCTTTTTCTCATCGCCGGTCCATGCGTGCTCGAGAGCGACGAGCTCAACATCCGAGTGGGCGAAACGCTCGCAAGGCTCGCCGAGAAGATTCCCGGCGGCATCATCTATAAGGCCAGCTTCGACAAAGCCAACCGGTCAAATCGCGGAGCGGCGCGCGGCCCCGGACTCGATGCCGGTCTCGAGGCGCTGGATCGAGTTCGAAGTGCGACAGGTCTACCAGTTCTCACCGATGTCCATACACCCGAGCAGTGTGCTCCCGCCGCGAGCGTCGTGGACGTTTTACAAATCCCCGCCTTTCTCTGCAGGCAAACCGACCTGCTGGAAGCTGCCGGCGCGACAGGGAAGCCCGTCAACGTCAAGAAGGGCCAATGGATTCAGCCAGAAGGCATGCGCGGCGCGGTGCAGAAGATCCGCGGCGACACCAATTCGACCGGCCGCTCTCGCGACATCGCGGTCACGGAGCGCGGAACGTTCTTCGGATACGGCGACCTCGTCGTAGACATGCGCTCGTTCACGCGGCTCCGCAGCGCATGTGATGCACCTGTGATCTTCGACGCTACGCACAGCGTTCAGAGACCGGGACAGGGACCCGAGGGAGCCAGTGGCGGAGCGCGGGAATACGTCCCGATTCTCGCCCTCTCCGCAATCGCGGCAGGCGCCCAGGGGCTTTTCCTCGAGACGCATCCCGATCCTGACTGCGCTCCGAGCGACGGGCCCAACATGATGCCACTGTCCGAAATGGCATCGCTGCTCGATCGCGCCGTCGACATCTGGGCTCGCATCAACCAATGACGCGCAAAGACATCGTCGAGCGCGGACGCCTCGTTCTCCGCATGGAGGCCGCGGCGCTCGCCGAGACGGAGCAGCGGATCGGAGACGATTTTGCGCGCGCCGTAGAGACAATCCACAGCTCCAAGGGCCGGGTGATTGTGTCGGGGGTAGGGAAATCAGGCCTTGTCGGACGCAAGATCGCCGCGACACTCACGTCGACGGGAACACCTGCGACCTTCCTGCACCCGGCCGACAGCGTGCACGGCGACCTTGGAATCGTTGGCGAGTTTGACGTCGCCATCCTCATATCGAAGAACGGAGAGTCCGATGAGATCCTCGGCCTCCTCGACCATTTGAAGCGCCTCGGTGTATGTACGATTGCGCTCACCGGCAACGCGCAGTCTACGCTCGCCAGAAACAGCGACGTGACGATCGACGGATGGGTGAAGGAAGAGGCTTGCCCGCACGACCTTGCTCCGACTACGAGCACGACGGTGGCGCTCGCGCTGGGTGATGCGCTCGCCATCGCGCTTCTCGAGGAGAAGGGATTCAATGCGAACGATTTTGCGCGGTTTCATCCGGGTGGCGCGATTGGAAAGCGGCTTCTGACCAGAGTATCCGAAGTGATGATAACCGACAATCTTCCAACCCTCCCTGAGTCAGCCACAATGCGCGAAGCCGTTGTGCAGCTTGCGAAGCGCCGTGGAATTGCGATCGTCACTGGGAAGCAGGGAGCGGTGCTGGGCGTAATCACGACCGGTGACCTCTCGCGGTTGATGGAGCACGAAGAAAACGTCTTTCCGATTCCGGTGACGAAGGTCATGAACCGCGCGCCAAAGCTGGCGCGCGCCGATGAGCTGGGAAGCGCGGTTGTCTATCGCATGGAGACGCACGGGATCATCGCCATGCCGGTCCTCGATGGAGATGACAGGATCGTGGGTGTGATCCACCTGCACGACCTGATGCGGGCGGGCGTAGTCTAGTGCGCTCGGTGTTCGTCTTTGGGTTTCTTGTAGCCGCCGTCTCGGGCGCCTGCAGCTCCAAGAAGGAGCCTCCCGTCGCGACACACTCGCCCCTCGCCGATTCGGCGGACCAGGTGATGTACGGCGCGCGATTCAAGCTCACGGATCAGGGACTGGAGAGAGCGCAGCTCGAGGCCGACACAGCGTATTTCTTCGACGACAACACGCGCATCGAGCTCGAGAACGTCCACACGACCTTTTTCACGGTCACGGGCGCCAAGGATGCGGTGCTCACGTCCCGCTTCGGCACTACCAACACGCGCACTAACAACATGATCGCGCGCAAGAACGTCGTGGTCGTTTCGGAAGACGGCCGGCGGCTGACAACTCCGGAGCTGATCTACAATCAGGGGAAGAACGAGATCTCGAGCGACAGCGCGTTCGTGATGACCGAGCCGAATCGCCGTGTCGAAGGTATCGGGTTCCGCTCCGATCCCAACATGAAGAACATCAAGATACTGAAGGGCGCGAGCGGATTTCAGAAGGGTGTGTCCACGCAGACGGCTCCTGCTGCTGGCCCTGCTACTGCTCCCGCGACTGCTCCCGCGACTGCTCCGCCTACCGGTCGTGCGCCGGTTCCTCCCGATACCGCGAAACATTGAAAGTTGAAAAGCTGCTGCTCACGCTCGTCTTGTTGCTCGCGGTCAGCGCGACGACAGAGGCGCAGGAGATTCCGCGGAGTTGCGACCTCGAATTCCCTACTGGGACGAGCACGCGTGCAAATGTCGTAACTGACGCGGCAGGAAAGAGAATCACCTACCTGGGCGGCGGCATCGTCGCTCGTTGCATCGGCCAGGGAAACAGACTCACCGCCGATAGCGCCGAACAATACGAATCGGAAGGAAGGCTCTATCTCGTCGGGAATGTGCACTACACCGAGCCACGAGCAACGGTGACGTCCCATACGATGACTTACTACCAGGGCGACGACCACCTGCACGCCGAGGGCGATGTCGTGGCGGTGCAATCCAATGGCAGTACGCTCCGGGTCCCAACGACCGACTACTACCGAAGCACGCCGCAGCGCCCGCTGACGCGAATGTACGCTCCAGGCCGCCCGACCGTCACGCTCGTGCAGCAGGACACGTCCGGTCGCGGCCGCGCACCCGACACCGCCCACATCGTCGCCAACACGATCACAATGCAAGGCGACAGCCTCGTCTACGCTTCGGGACGCGTCGAAATCACCCGGCCTGATCTTCTGGCCACCGGTGATTCAGCCTTCATGAACAGCGGGACCGACTTCGCCCGGTTGATGCGCGGGCCGTCGGTCCAGGGGAAGGGGACTCGAGCCTTCACTCTCACCGGCGGGGTAATCGACGTTTACTCCAGGAACCGCCAGGTGGAGCGCGTGGTCGCGACCCCCAAGGGACACGCCCTCAGCAAGGATCTCGAGCTGGTCGCCGACTCGATTGACCTGCGGATGCAAGCCAACCAGATGCAGCGCGCGATGGCGTGGGGAACGGGGCGGGCGCACGCCGTTTCGCCCGAGCGCGAGATCGTCGCAGACTCCATTGACGCCATAATGCCTGGGCAGCGCATCCGAGAGGTCCGAGCATTGCGTAACGCGTACGCCGAAAGCAATCCCGATTCGGGCGTCGTCTCCACTCAAAGAGACTGGATGAGAGGAGACACTATCGTCGCGCATTTTGATTCGCTGGTCGGTACTGACACATCGAGCAAGCCCAAAATCCGCGAGCTTGTCGCTGAGGGCGACGCCAGATCCTTCTATCAGATGAAGAATTCGAAAGGCCCTCAAACCGAGCCCACCGTCAACTACGTGCGGGGAAGGATCATCGACATCATCTTCGAAACAGGCAAGGTCGCCACGGTTACCGTGACGGATAAGGCAACCGGCGTGTTGATCGAGCCCGCGGAGGCATCGAATGACCAAAAACCGGGTGCGACCCCCAAGGGGACCAAGCCCGGCGCCACCGCGAAGCCTGCTTCTCCGATCAAGCCCCCGGTTCGACGATGAGCGATAGCGACAAGCTCCCGGAGAGCGTGCGCGCGCTCATCTCCGGATTCACGCACAAGGACCAGCTCGATGGTCTCGCACTCCATGCCATCGTCCGCGCCGCCGACGATGAGGGCGTCGCCAAACTCCGCGACGTTGCCGCCCACTACCGTGACGACTACCTCCGCGCCTTGCGGGTAAAGGGCGCCAACGCCGAGCGGGAAGCGGGGAGACTGGGTCAGGACGAGGTCCACGCCTATCTCACAGCGTCGATCCTGCCGCGTCTTGCTGAAAGTGGCGTGATTGCGCCGCTGGACGGCGATCTCGAGCGCGACGTCGCGACGGTGCGCATTTCCCCCGCCCTCTGGAAGGACATCGCCCCCCGCCGCGCCGAGTTTGCGGAAGCGATGCGCGAGACCGGGGAACATTCCCGTCTCGTGCTGGGGACGCCGCCGCGCCCGGCGCTCATCGGCGGAAGCGTGCTCGAAGCGGAAGGACTGACCAAGATTTATCGGGGCAGGAAGGTCGTGAACAACGTCGCCCTTCAGCTGCGACAGGGCGAGATAGTCGGACTCCTCGGCCCGAATGGAGCTGGAAAGACGACGACGTTCTACATGATCGTGGGGCTCATACAACCCGACTCGGGCCGAATTCTCATCGATGGACAGGACATCAGCAAGCTCCCGATGTACGAGCGGGCGCGGCGGGGGATTGGGTATCTTTCGCAGGAGCCTTCGATCTTCCGGAAGCTGTCGGTCGAAGACAACATTCTTGCGATTCTGGAGACACTTCCGCTCTCGGCCGCAGAGCGCTCGGAGCGACTCGAGAAGCTGCTTGATGAGCTGAGCATCAAGAGGCTCCGCAAGAACAAGGCATACTCTCTGTCCGGGGGCGAGCGGCGCCGCCTCGAGATAACACGGGCGCTCGTTACGGATCCGAAGTTCATGATGCTCGACGAGCCTTTCGCGGGGGTCGACCCAATTGCGGTGCACGACATTCAGCAAATCGTCGCCGGGCTGCGTCACCGCGGAATCGGCGTGCTGATTAGTGATCACAACGTAGAACAGACGCTCGACATTGTGGATCGTGCATACATTATGTTCGATGGACAGGTTAAGGTCTCCGGAACCGTCCGGGATCTCGTATTCGACGACACTGTGGCTGACATCTATCTTGGTCCGACGCTCACCGCCCGGCTGCGCGAGAGATTCTCTCGCGACAAAGACGAGGTAACCGCCTCTTGAAGCCGGGCCTCAATCAGTCGACTCAGCTTCGTCAGGAGCTGAAGATCAATCCACGCCTCTATCAGGCGATGGATCTCCTCTACATGCCGCTCCTGGACCTTCAACAGCACCTGAAGCAGGAGCTATTGAACAACCCCTTCCTCGATCTCGTCGAGGAAGAGGAGGAGGAAGAGGAGGCGCAGGAGGGTGAAGAGGCGGAGCCGGTCCAGGCCGAGACCGAGGACGAGCGGGCGGGGGAGATAGACTGGGAAGAGATCCTGCTCGACGGATTCGACACCGCGGGAGGCCGCCGCGAGGAGCACGAAGAGAAGGAATACTTCGAGCCGGTGACGATAGCCACCCGGGACCTGAGCGACCACCTGCGCGACCAGGTCAGCCTGCTCGAGCTCACTCCACGGGAGACTCTGCTCGCCGACGAGTTCATAGGCAACATCAACGACGACGGCTGGCTCGCGTGTGGGGTTGAGGATATCGTTCGGGCGCTCAATGAGGTCGTCACCCGGGCGGCAGAGGAAGCCGGGCGCGACACGGAAGATCTACCGCTCTACACGATTGAAGAAGGCGCGACAATGCTGGCCACGGTCCAGACACTCGATCCGCCCGGCGTGGGCGCCCAGAACCTTCGCGAATGTCTGCTGCTCCAGCTGAGGGAATCGGGTCTGGAACAATCGGTTCCGTACCGCCTGGTGAGGGATTGCTTCGAGGAGCTTATCAACCACCGCTGGAGCGAGATCTCGAAAAGATTCGGAATCAGCGCGACCGACGTCCAGAAAGCTGCAGACGAGATCGCGAAGCTCGACCCGAAGCCAGGCTTTCAGTACGGCTCCCGCGACGACAATTACATCATCCCCGACCTCATCGTCGAGAAGATCGACGACCGATACCATGTCTTCCTGAACGACGCGAACCTGCCGCGCCTCAAGCTGAGTCGAGCCTACCAGGAGATCGCGCGCGACAAAAAGAAGTTCGATGGCGAGAACAAGGAGTTCATCTCGAACAAGCTCAATTCCGCCAACTGGATGATTCAGGCGATCGAGCAGCGCCGGCAGACGATGCTCAAGGTGATGAACTACATCGTCGAGCGGCAGCGAGAGTTTTTCGAGAAGGGAATCCAGCACTTGAAGCCGCTCACCCTTCGTGAAGTCGCCGAAGTGATCAACATGCACGAGTCCACGGTCAGTCGGGTGACGAACGAGAAGTTCGTCCAGACGCCGCGTGGCGTGCTGCCCCTGAAATTCTTTTTCTCCTCGGGCCTCGCCACGTCTGACGGCGAAGACGTCTCCGCCCGCGGCATCAAGGCCCAGCTCCAGAAGCTCGTCCAGGAAGAAGATCCGAAGCACCCGCTCACCGATCAGGCAATCGTCAACATTCTGCGCGAGAGCGGGGTCCAGATCGCGCGCCGTACCGTCGCCAAGTATCGCGACCAGCTCGGCGTTCTCTCTGCCCGGATGCGGAAACGCGTATGACCCCGCTCTCGCAGGCTGACGCGGCGCAGCGCTTGAAGGGCGGCTCTGCGCTTCAGCCTGTGGCGAGCCGTCCCGAAGTGAGCGTCCTCGTCCCCGCCAAGGACGAAGCGGAGAATCTCCCGCTCTTCATGGAGCAGGCGCGCGCCGCGTTCGCAGCCACGCCCGGGCGCTACGAGGTCGTCGTCATCGATGATGGGTCGGTGGATGATTCCTGGAATGTCCTCCAGCGACTTGCCGCCGAGTACCCGTTTCTCCGGCCGGTGAGGCACGGCGTTCGGCGCGGCATCGCCGACGCGCTCCGCACCGGCTACCTGAACTCACGTGGAAGCGTTCTCGTGTTTTATCCGGCCGATCTGCAGTACAAGCCGGAGGACATTCCGCGCCTTGTTGCTCCCATTCTAGCCGGCGACTCGGATATTGTGACCGGCTACAAGGAAGGGAAGTACGAGAAGGCGTTCGTCTCCGGCATCTACAACAGGCTCAGTCGCTCGCTGTTCAAGGTCGGTGTCCGCGACCTCAATTCGGTGAAGGCGTACAGGCGGGAAGTGATGGACGCGCTTCCGAACCGGCCGGATTGGCATCGCTATATGGTCGTGATGGCCGCAGCCGATGGTTTCTCCTTGTCGGAGGTTTCGGTGCCGCTCTATCCACGCAATGCGGGACAATCAAAATTCGGTGTCGGACGCATTCCCGTCGGCGTGCTCGACATGCTGGCCGTCTGGTTCGAGCTGCGCTTCGCCAGGAAGCCGCTCCTCCTCTTTGGAGTTCTGGGCGCGGCGCTGTTCATCATCGGCGTGATCGTGGGCATCGTGGCAATTCTCTGGCGCGTGATCGGCGGTGTTGGATTTCGGCCGCTGGTGAATCTCGTCGAGACATGCGTGACGGTTGGAAGCGTGCTCTTCGCCACCGGGCTCCTGGGTGAGATGATTGCTGCTCAGCGCGCCGAGTTGAGCCAGCTGCGCGAGCGCATCGAGGACCTATCGCGGGACCGTGACACGACGGCTCATCGCTGACCAAATGAACGTACTGTTTCTCACGCACTCGTTCCCGCGATCGGAAGGAGACGCCTCCGGCTCATTCATCCTGCGCCTTGCGGTCGCCCTCCGAGGAGAAAATGTCAACGTCCGCGTCGTGGCCCCGGCGGGGCCCGGACTCTCGGCGTCGGAAGAGATCGAGGGCATCACCGTCGAGCGTTTCAGGTATGCGCCCCGCCAGTACGAGAAGCTCGCTTACACGGGAAACATGGCGAGCGACGTCGCGTCGTCCTGGACCGCCAAGCTCGCGCTCGTCGGATTCCTCGGCTCCGATTTTGTGCATTCGGTCTTGGCGAGACGGAGCTTCGAGCCGGATCTGGTTCACGCGCATTGGTGGTTCCCGAACGGTGTGGTCGGAACGTGGGTCAGCGGTCTCGCGCGCATCCCGCTCGTTACGACGCTGCACGGAACCGACGTGCGCATGGTTCGCAAAGTGGGTGTGTCCAGATCGCTCTTCGGTCATGTGCTCAAGCACTCCGCGGCTGTCACCACCGTCTCGAGCTGGCTCAAGAAAGAAACGGAAGAGCTCGCCCCCGGCGTGCATCCGACCGTGGCGCCAATGCCCGTCGCCACTGATCGCTTCGCTCCCGGATCATCCCGGAACGGCCAGCACCTTCTCTACGTCGGCCGCCTCAACGACCAGAAGGGAGTTGACCATCTCCTGCACGCGCTGGCTTCAATGAAGACACCCGCCGCCTCATTGGACATTGTTGGCGACGGGCCGAATCGCGAGGCCTTGAAGCAGCTCGCGCAGCAACTCGGAGTCGCGTCGCGTATCCGCTGGCATGGACAGCTTTCCCAATCGGAGCTTCCACCGCTCTATCAGCGCGCTGCCGCGGTCGTCATCCCGTCGATCGACGAAGGACTTGGTCTCGTGGCGGTCGAGGCGCTCCTCTGCGAAACTCCCGTGGTCGCGTTCGATTCCGGCGGGCTCCGCGACGTGATCCAGCACGAGAAGACCGGGCTGCTGGTAAAACCCGGTGACAGAGCTGCCCTCGCCCGCGCGCTCGATGATTTGCTCGCCCGGGATGGCCGCGGAAGTCAGCTGGGCAGGGCAGGGCGCCTCTACGCACTCTCTGCCTTCGCGCCTGAATCCGCCGGGCGCCGCTACGCAGGGATATACCGACAGGTTCTTGGCGCTAACGCGTCGTAACCTATTCAAGGTCGCGCAGTGGATCTTTGCGGCGGCGGTGCTTTTTTTCGCCGCTCGTTCGCTTGCGACGCAGTGGAATAGGGTCGAATCGAGACTAATCCACATCCAGTTCGGGTGGGAATGGATCGGCGCCGCGACGGCACTGATCCTCCTCACCTACGCGCTTCTCATTGAAGGCTGGAGGCGCATCCTCGAAGCGTGGGATTCGCACGTACCGTTCATCGACGCGGCCCGGATCTGGTTCCTATCCAACCTCGGAAAGTACGTTCCGGGAAATGTCTGGTCGCTCACCGCGATGGGCGTGATGGCGAAAAAGCGCGGAATATCGGCGATTGCCGCGGCCGGCTCTTCGGTGATCATGCAATCTGTGAGTCTCGTCACCGGTACCGGCATCGTCTTGATCACGGGCGCGAAGCTTCTCGGCCAGCCACTTCTGGTCGGGGCCGCGGTGCTGCTGCTGGTAGCGTTGCTATTCAGCGCGCCACGATTCCTTCCGCCGCTCGCGATCTGGTTGAGCAATCTGATCGGGCGGGAGATCGCGCCTCCAACCGTTCCGGCGACCAGCATCTGGACCGCCGCAGTCGCGAGCGCTCTTTCGTGGCTGTTGTACGGAGTCGCGTTTCAGCTATTCGTGCGTGGTCTGCTCGGCACCGCGCCCGGCGAAATGTCCTCGTACATCGCCGTTTACACCGCGGCTTACATCCTCGGCTTCATCTCGCCGATCGCGCCGGCCGGCCTGGGCGTAAGAGAGTTCACATTGGCCGCGTTCATGGTGCAGCTCGGACTTGCCAACGAAGCTGACGCGGCGCTCGTAGCAATTGCAGCACGACTGTGGCTGACAATCGTCGAGTTGGTGCCGAGTGGGTTGTATATTGCCGCAGGCCCAAACCGAACGTCTTCACAGACCTGAACCAACCCATGGCACAGCCACGAGACAAGGCTCGCGTCCGGCAATCTCCGAGTCCCGCTGGATTACCCGCGGCGCCACCGGCGCCGCGTTTCGCGTTTGGTTGGGCCGCGCTCGTATACGTCTGGGCGACTATGTCGCTCGCATATCCGGCAGTGTGGGGGCGGTTCCTGGTCAACCCGAACAGCGACCAGTACATAGCGGGTTACGCCTTCCGCGAGTTCGCGGCCAGCACGCTCAGGGCTACAGGGCATTTCCCGCTCTGGAATCCGTATCTCTTTGGCGGCTTGCCTTACATCGCCGCGATGCACGGCGACGTTTTTTATCCGACTTTTCTCCTGCGGATGATGATGCCCACCGATGTGGCGATGACGTGGGGCTTCATCATCCACGTCTTCCTGTCGGGGCTCTTCACATACGGATTCCTTCGCGCCATCGGGTACAGCTTCTACGGCGCTCTCGTCGGCGGAATCGCGTACATGATGAGCGGGCAGATCGCGTCCTACGTCTCGCCTGGCCACGACGGCAAGCTCTTCGTGAGCGCGCTCTTTCCTCTGGCGCTCTGGATGCTTCATCTGGGTTTCCGGCAGGGAAAGAACTGGAGCTGGGGAGCATTCGCTCTGATAATAGGGCTCTGCGTCCTCAGTCCACATCCACAGCTCCTTCAGTACACGCTGCTCACCACGGGGGCGTACTCACTCTTTCTCTCGTTCGCCTCGTTCGAGGGAGTCAAGCTCCCCCGCGACGTCGCGATCAGACGGCTCGGCGTCGCGTTGCTCGCGGTGATCATTGGTTTGGCGATCGGTGCCGTGCAGTATCTGCCCGTTCGGGAATACGTAAGTTGGTCGCCCCGCGCCGGAGGCTTCGGCGACTATGGCACGGCCACTTCCTACGCGTGGCCCCCGGAGGAAGTGTTCAACGCGTATCTGCCGCAGTTCTCCGGAATGCTCGACCATTACTGGGGACGCAACATCATTCACCTTCACAGCGACTACGCCGGGGTGATAGTGCTGATGCTGGCTGGCGCCGCGTTCATTGGGCTGCGCAGCGATCCCCGCCGCAAGCAAATCATCTTCTGGTCTGTCGCGCTGTTCGTGTCGTTGCTCTGGTCCCTCGGGGGCGCGACCCCGTTTTACCACATTCCGTATGCGCTCGTTCCTGGAACGAAATTCTTCCGCGCTCCCGCGACGATCTTCTTCGTCGGAACGCTGGCGCTCGCGCTCCTGGCCTGTGCAGGGACCGAGCACTTTCTCCAGGGGCGTGTGTCAAAGAAGTATGTGCTCGGTTGGGCCATCGGGGGTTTCGTGATCGCGCTCTTGGCATCCGTTGGGGCGCTCTCCAGCATCGCCGAATCATTCGCCGACGTGCGAGCCGTTGATCGCGTGCAAGCGAACAATCCGCATCTCGTGCTCGGAGCCTGGCGCTCGCTCGTGTTCGTGCTGGTCGTCGTCGTCCTATGGTTCGCGAGCACGCGCGGTAAGATCTCCAGCACGACGGCCGCTTGGGCCCTCCTCGTTTTCACGACGGTCGATCTGTGGACCATCGAGCACGTCTATTGGATGTTCTCGCCGCCCGCCAAGGTCATATACGCGAGTGACCCGATCATCGAGTTACTGAAGAAAGAGCCCCAGCCCGTTCGGGTCCTGCCGTTCCAGGTGCGCCCAACGGCGGAGCGCGATGTATTTCTCACTGGCGACGGCCTCATGTCGCATCGGATCAGGAACTCCCTCGGCTACCACGGTAATCAGATCGGTCGTTACAACGAGCTGATCGGGACCAATTCCAGCGACAACAGGCTGGTTGTTCCCAATGTTCTGCAGGTGACCAACACGCGATACTTCCTTACCAACATCCCCGAGCTGCCATTCATTGGGAACACAACCCTGGTGAAAGGTCCGGTCGTGAACGCCTCGGGTGACACCGTTTATCTCTATCGCCTGAACGCGGAGAATCCATACTCGTGGGTGACTCCGGTCGCGGTGAAGGCGCCAGACGAACAGGTGCTGGCGACCATCCTCAATGCGCGATTCGACCTGACGCGCGCGGCCCTCTTCGACACCTCGGCCAACGTCACTGTGGCGCAGGGAGTGCAATCCCTTCCTAGTCCGTTGGCTATCAAGACATCGGTGCGTCACTACGAACCAGGCAAGGTACAAATCGACTTGAGCGCGCCCGCCCCGGAAGGATCTTCACTTGTCGTCTCGGAGAACTACTATCCGGGCTGGCTCGCGTCCGTGGACGGAAAGCCCGCCCGAATCGGCCGCGCGGACTACACGATGATAGGCGTAGAGCTGCCGAGGGGTGCGCGCACTGTCGAGCTGAATTTCACGAGCCCGGCCTATCAGAAGGGGAAAGGAATCACCTGGGTTGCGATAGCCTTTGGATTTTTGATGCTTGGTGCCGGATACTGGCGCGACCGGAGACGACTTGCCTGATCGCGCGCTCGTCATTGTTCCGACGTACAACGAACGGTTCAACATTGCACGACTGATCCCGGCGATTCTGGCGCAGGATCCTTCGCTGGAAATCCTCGTGGTCGATGACGCCTCGCCGGATGGAACGGGCGCGATCGTCGATGGCATCGCCGCCAACAACACCCGGGTTCACGTCAAGCATCGGGCGGGGAAGCTCGGCCTCGGTACCGCGTATATCGACGGTTTCCGCTGGGCGCTCGAGCGGAAATACGACCTCGTGTTCGAGATGGATGCCGACTTCTCCCACAATCCTGAGCGGCTGCCCGAGTTTCTGGCGGCGATCAAGGAGGCGGACGTCGTGCTCGGGTCCCGCTACCAGAATGGGCACGTCAACGTCGTGAACTGGCCGATGAGCAGGCTGTTCTTGAGCTACGCGGCGAACATCTACGCGCGATTCGTGACAGGTCTGCCGATCTTCGACACCACCGGTGGCTTCAAGTGCTTCCGCCGGAATGTACTTGAATCGATCGACCTAAACTCCATCAAATCCAACGGTTACGCGTTTCAAATCGAGATGTCTTACCGAGCATGGAAGCGTGGGTTTAGCCTCTTCGAGATCCCGATCATCTTCGTTGACCGCACCGAAGGGGAGAGCAAGATGTCGAAGAAAATCGTGCGCGAAGCGGTGTGGATGGTCTGGCGTCTGCGCTGGTGGAGTCTGATCGGGAGGATCTGATGGTTTCACGCCCAGAGGGTCAGCACTTCTACAAGATGACGGGCTCTGGAAACGATTTCGTCGTTTTCGATTCGACAGCGGGCGCCGTAGCGCGCCTGGAGAATGAGGAGTCCATCAGATCTCTCGCGGCGCGCGGCACGGGTGTCGGGGCCGATGGAGTTGTCTTTCTCGAGAAGTCGGGAGAGGGCGACGTCAGGATGCGCTACTATAACAGCGACGGGTCCGAGGCGGCCCTGTGCGGGAATGCCAGCCTTTGCAGCACCCGCCTCGCAGTGGAGCTGGGCCTTGCCCAGGCCGGCGGCTTCCTCCTCCACACGGCCGCGGGATCGCTCCGGGCCAGGATTCGCGACAATCTCCCTGAGGTGGACCTCGAGCCGGTCACGGACGTCCGCTCAAATGCCAAGGAACTAGGGGTCAGGCCCGGTGAGGAGCGGCTCGGTTACGCCAGGGTCGGCGTACCTCACGTGGTAGTTGAGGTCTCGGACCTCGAGGCCGCCGACGTGACCGGGCGTGGCGCCGAGCTCCGGCATCATCGGTCGTTGATCGATGGAGCCAACGTGAACTTCGTCTCCAAAAGAGCCGGGGGTGAGTTCGCCTACCGCACCTTCGAGCGAGGGGTCGAAGCCGAAACTCTGGCCTGCGGGACGGGTGCTGTGGCCACCGCGATCATGCTCTCGGACTGGGGTGAGTCAGGAGGGGAGACCACGCTCTGGACACGATCGGCGCTCCCGCTGACCGTAAGTCTCAGACGAGACGGAGGCGCCTGGCTACCGTCGCTCCGTGGTGAAGGTCGGATCGTCTTTGAGGGTCGGCTTCGCGATCTCGACTGACAGACTGTCGCGGGACGGTCGAGCTGCTGTTCGCTCATGCCCGGATGAA
Organism: Gemmatimonadaceae bacterium; assembly: GCA_017881545.1. Classification (GTDB taxonomy): domain Bacteria; phylum Gemmatimonadota; class Gemmatimonadetes; order Gemmatimonadales; family Gemmatimonadaceae; genus UBA4720. The sequence goes on along the minus strand of JADGQU010000017.1, from coordinate 659 downwards.
GTGGTTCCTAAGGTGTAGGGCGGTAACCGAGTAGCTGGCTGAGCATTGGACGGTGGAGGAGTGGGCAATATCAACTTCTCCACATTCTATGGGCATGTGTGGTTTACATAATATATCTTATACGCATATGTCCACAGGACGAAGGATGGAGCATACAATGAAGACCTAGATCTTCATCGGCTTGGCATTGAGCTCACCAAGCCTGACTCGCGCTTCCGCCGCGCCGGGACCGCTCTCGTCCTTCACCAGCTCGGCCCAGATCGCCCGAGCTTCCTCGATCTTTCCCGCGGCCATGTAGTCCCGAGCCGCCGCCGACTGATACTCGGCCTTGTCGACCGGAAAGCGCGTCGCCTGGGCAGCCAGCTTGTACTGCTGAGCCGCCGCCAAAAGATCTTTCACCTCTTCATATCCGGCCGCCTCGAGGACGTAGATCGACGGCTTGAAGTCAGCCAGGGCGTTTGACTCAGCCGCCTTTAGGACATCCAGGCCCTCCTTGTACTTCTTCTGGTCGTACAGGGTCTGCGCCAGTGTGAGGGCAGCCTGGGTGCCGGCGCTGGTTCCTTCGTAGCGGCTGACGACCTTCTGAAGGTCAGAGACAGCCAGGGGGAGGTTCCCCGCCGCCGCCGACTGCCGGGCCTGAAAGTACGCCGTCTCGGCCC
>JADGQU010000447.1 GCA_017881545.1 Gemmatimonadaceae bacterium | reverse complement strand
CTGTTCGCGGAATATCGCGATCGCCAGCCGACGAATCGCGCGGGACCCGATCCGACCGACATGTTCGTGGCGGGTGATGCCGACGCCGTCGTCAACGGCAAGCTCACCGCCAAGAACAACTCGATCGCCATGCCCAACCACCATTGGGGAGACGGCTCGTCGAAGGATCTCATGACCTTCGCCAGCGCCAGCTTCCCGTTCGATCCAAAAGACCCTTCGGCCGGCCTCTACGCGTTTGGCGGCTACAGCTTTCGGCGCGGCGCCGGCTTCGGATACATGCGACCACCCATGAGTGCGCGAAACTGGCCCCAGATATATCCGAATGGATTTCTTCCCAAATTCGCTCCAGATGTCCTGGATTTCTCCGCGGCCGGCGGGGCACGGGGACTGTTCTCGGGGTGGGCCTACGACCTTGGTGGCACCGTCGGACACAACGGGTTCAAGTACAATCTCCAGAACACACTCAACACTTCGCTCGGTCCGTGCCTCGTCACGGCCTGCGCACCGGGAGCCGATGGTGTGCTGGGCAACGGCGACGACCCCGGAATTCCCAACAAGACCAACATCTTCGCCGGCGAGCTCCGGTTCACCGAGGCGATTCTAAGTCTCGACGCCAGTCACGAGTACGCCATGGGAATTGCATCGCCCGTGACCGTCGCGATTGGCACGGCGTTCCGAAACGAGCGGTATCAGATCATCCCTGGCGAGCCGGCCTCGTATATCAACGGCTTTCACCCGGACCAGGACGGTGGCATCGCACCGTCCGGCTCTCAGGTGTTCCCGGGATTCCGGCCAGCCGACGCAGCCGATGCGCATCGGAACAACGTCGGCGCCTACGTCGAGCTCGAGGGTGATCTCGTCCCGAAACTTCTCGCTAATGTCGCTACGCGCTTCGAGCACTACACCGATTTCGGCAACAGCCTCACCGGCAAGCTGGCGATGCGGTTCCAGCCGACGCAGCGTCTTACGCTCCGCTCCGCGGTGAGCACCGGGTTCCGCGCGCCGTCGCTCAATCAGAGCTACTTCTCGAGCGTCGTCACGAACTTCGAGGCGGATCCAACAACGGGGAATCCGGTTCCGTTCGAGATCGGAATATTCCCCGTGAACTCGGTGGAGGCGCGCGCACTCGGAGCGCGACCACTGAGACCGGAATCCTCGAAAAACTTCAGCGCCGGGTTCGCCGCGACGCCCGTCGAGAACCTCACGTTCACGAGCGATTTTTATTACATCGCCATCGACAATCGCATCGCCATCACGGGATTCCTGGGCGACGGCACCGATAGCGTCTCGGCGATACTCAGGAACGTCGGCTCGCGCGCCACGACGGCGCAGTATTTCACCAACGCCATCAACACCAGAACTCGCGGCCTCGACATCACCGGAGACTACACAACCGAAACGATGGGAGGGACCGCCGGCCTCAATGCAGTCTTCAACTTCACGCGCACGACGATTCCGAACGAGGACAACATTCCTCTCCCGCCGGAGCTCCAGGGAACGGGCGTGACTCTGATCAATAAGTTTGACGAAGGAGGCTTGCTGGCGATCACCAAGGAGCGTCCGGCGTGGCGAAGCACCGTGACCGGCCAGTACAGACGCGGAGAGTGGAATGGAATGGCCCGCTATTCCTACTATGGGAAATACACGTCTTCTCTCTACAGCTACAGCGGGTCCGACGTCCAGAACTATCGAGGGAAGGGGCTCGTGGACGCGGAGCTCGGATACACCCCGCTTCAGGGATTCAAGCTTTCCGTCGGGGCCCGAAACATTTTTGACGTCTATCCCGACGGGATGAACGAGGGGAACGGCTTCGACATCTTCCCTTGGCCGCCGGCTTCGCCGTTTGGGTACAACGGACGCTACCTGTACACTCGACTGGAGTTGACCGGGAGATGAGAGGATTGCGGAGGGGAGACTGCGCCCAGGGAATCCCCTACCGCATCCCCACATTGCTCTCGTTTATTGCGCACCGCCCCCCTGCGCTCCATACTAGCTGCACTCTCACCCCCCGCCCCGTGACACTACATAGCCGCCGGAACTTCCTCGCGACCCTCGGAGTCGCCGCCTTCGGAATCGCAAACAAGAGCGCTGACGCCGCTGAAATTCTCTTAGCCCAGCACCGAAGACTGAAGAAAGTCGGGCTCCAGCTCTACTCGATCCGCGACCTGATGAAGGCGGATCTCCCCGGCACGCTCAGCAAGGTCGCCGCAATCGGATACAAGGAAGTCGAATTCGCCGGATACTTCGGCCAGACACCGGCGCAGATCCGTGCGCTGCTCAAGCGAGACGGGCTCACTTCCCCTTCGACCCACGTCGGGATCGACGTTCTGGAGAAGGATGCTCCCAAAGCGTTTGCCGATGCCAAGGCGATCGGGCATGAATGGGTAACGCTCGCGTATCTCGCCGAAGACAGACGCAAGACGCTGGACGACTGGAAGAAATTCCCCGCGCTCTTCAACCAATGGGGCGGTCAGGCAAAAGCAGCAGGACTCCGTTTCGCCTACCACAACCACAATTTCGAGTTCGTGACGGTCGACGGAACGCGGCCGTACGATCTGCTGGTCGGTGGAACTGATCCGAAGCTGGTCGATTTCGAAATGGATCTCTACTGGGT
>JADGQU010000446.1 GCA_017881545.1 Gemmatimonadaceae bacterium | reverse complement strand
CGAGCGCACCGATGACGATTGAGGCGATCGGAATCAGCCACCAATCCGTCAGGTTCAGTTTCACTCTTCCGGCGAATCGATAGGCGATTGCAATGGCGAGAACTATCGCGCCGGCTATCGCCGACCACTGGAGCACCTGGCTGTCCGAGACCGCGCGTGACACTCCATTGGCATCGGTGACAGTGCCTCCGGCGACGCGCACCAGCACCGCGGTCAGAAGCGTGGCCAGAAGTACAAGGTTGAAGAGCGGTATCGCGACAGTCAGCTGGCGGACGGCCAGCTCCTGAAGAATCACCAGCCTCTTCCATCGTTTGTCGGATCCGAATTCGGAGAAACCATCCTCAAGCGCACGTCTGCCGAGCTCGGAGATGTGGAGCACCAGCGTATAGAGCGATGAGAATGCGCGCACCGGCCCGCTTCCCAGCTGCGACAGGTCTGCCCAGTACATCTCGTAGACATCCACGCTGAGGCCGCCGACTCCATCGGCATCGGAGCGCTTTCCCTCGAGCCGAACAGTCTTGTACGATTGTCGTCCGGCCTGCCCATTGTACGCGCCGAGCAGTGATCGCATGAAGGTGAGGCCCGCGTCCGCGACGGCTGGCGCGTTGCTGGTTTCCTTGTTGGCGTCCTTGCTGGCCTCCTGGAGCGTCTCCCGGTATCCCGTCTGTGATTCCTGGAACGCCATGGCCACCATACCGCCCAGGCCGCGTTTCTCCGGTACCTCGGCTTGCAGTTCCTCGGGGCTGGCTCCCTTGCCGCTCGCCTGCCGCTCGGCCATGACGAAGTCAGACGCGACCGCGCCCGCGCGTGCCGGCTCGAGCGGAACGTAGATCGTTCGAGCCTGAAATGGTTGGTAGCTGGGTGGGCTCCGGCCTTCACCCTGGTTGTGGCTGAGCAGAAGCGCGGCGATAGCCTCGGCGGAATCACCCGGAGCTTGATTCGCCACTCCGTGGACCGCGATTACGGCAATCCTTGGCTCAGCCACGCTCGATGCCGTCGTGTCCTCCGATGCTAGAAGCTCAGATGATCCCAATTTGAAATCGCGTTCAACGCCAGCGCGAAGCTCCCCTGCGATTCCCATCTCCACATTGGCCTGATTCCGAACAGCACCACGTGACCTGAGCCGAGCGGTGCATCGACGACCGCGGCTTTGCCCGCGAGCTCATCGCCCCCAACGAGAAGTCCGGACACGAGAAGCGAGTCCGCCTTCTCGTGGAATCTCAGGATCGCGCGGGCTCGCATCCGCTCCTGTTGCTGCCCGAAGGCCGGGTCGCGGTTCTCCGCCACAGGAATCGTATCCCTCGGCTGCACGCTCAAGACGGGCGACTGGCTGAAATAGATCGGGAAGCTCGTGCTCTCGTAGCCATACAGTATGGGACTCAGGGCTGCGCCCGGTGCCGGCTGTGCGCGAATCACCGACCCGCGCGCGTTGAGACGCGTCGTCGTGAACTGGGTCACCGTTGGATTGAAGCCGAGCGTGAGCGGGAGGACGCTGGAGTTGCCCGACGTCAGTAGGAGTCCTCCACGCTCGACTAACTTTCTGAGTGCCGCCGCTCCGTCGAGTCCCATCCCCGGACGGATGTCATCGGTCTGATCCCACAGATCGAGATTCGGCGTCAGCGCCGACTTCTTCCACGGAATTGGCGGACCGACCATCGGCCGGCCGTTCACGAGCGCGTTCGCACTTCCGTTGACGTGCGGGAAGACGACGACGTCGAACTTGTCGAGCCGTCCCGGCAGGCGGAGCGATTGGTCGCTGATGTACGTGTAGCGGACGCCCATCTGGTCGAACGCGTACCGCACCCATCCTTCGTTCTGGGTCTCGAGCCACGAATGCATGAGCGCGATGCGCGGAACGTGGATCGAATGCTGCCGCGCGCTGATGGTCCCGCTGGCGACGACGCCATTCAAGCCGAGCGACTTGACGACGTTGCGCGTCGCGTCGGTGGGACTGCTGATGATGTAAGTGCCGGCCGGGTACTTCGCGCCGCCAACCGTGAATGATTCTTCGGCGATGCTCATGGTGCTCGGCGACACTTTCCAGGGAAGAACAGCGGAGCGCCAATCACCGAGGTGACGGACAAGGAGAGCGCCAGTGCCGGCAGCGACGTTGCCATCGACGTGCGCATCGGTGGTGAGCATCTGCATCGGCTTCGACAGGATCGTCGAGTCAGCGATCTTGAGCGTCAGCACGTGACGCAGCTCGTCGAGCGTCCAGCCGGTGTCGTCGTACGGCGGAGGATCGTCGGCCTTGAAGTGCTGGATGGCGAGGAGCGTGCGCACTGTCCCGGAGTACGGCTGGTCGAGCCGGACGATCCAGTCACCGGCGTGAACCTGCACCGCTGAATCTTTCGCGGGTTTAGCCGCGGCTGAGTCACCTGTGGCGCGGGGCGGTGTCACAGCGGAATCAGCTCCGGCGCCGGGCCGCGGTGTTGCCGTGCTCTGCTTGAGCGCGAAGTCGCCCGTCGCGACACTCACCTCCGTTCCCTGCGCGCGGAACAGATTCACGAGATCCGCGGCCTCGGCTGCGTGACGCTGATTTCGCGGAATCACGAACGCGTACGGCGCGCTCGTGCGGCCGCGCTCGATCATCCGCTCGCCCTTCGCGACGAAA
>JADGQU010000445.1 GCA_017881545.1 Gemmatimonadaceae bacterium | reverse complement strand
TGACCTCCGGCTCTGTCCAACGGAATGCTATCGCCCTCTGCTACTCGACAACGCCAATCAGGATCGTCGCGGCGAGATCGAATCGTCCGCTCCGATCGCGCTTGAACAGCCATGCGTATTGGGACCAGCTCCATCCGCGGGGACCCATGGAATGCTCGTCGACCAGCATCGTCCAAACATCCCCGCGCAGCGCCACCCGCCGGCCTCGGGTGTCTCGAGAATTCTTGAGACCCTCGGGTTGCCCGCGGATGGGAAGACCAACGGTGACATAGTATTCGAGTGACTTCGGACAGCCGGCGTGGACGTCCACGGGTTTTGAGCGCGCGGCTCCCGCCGATTTGCGAGGCGGCGGTGGTGGCGGCACCCGCACCCCTGCGCACTGGCGATACTCCACCGGCGCCCCGAATGCGACGCTGGTCCTTTGCAGAATTTCTTTTCGATTGTCGATCAGCTCGCCCATCGCCGACTCCCCTGCCCGCGCGAACGTGAGCGTGGGATCGATCCCCTGCACGCCGGCGAAGACTTCCGGATACCCGGAGGGTGTTCCGTAAGGGCGGGCGTCGTATCGAAGCCGTTCGATGCGAAGCGGGTAGTCGTCGTCGCCGGCGGCTAGCTGGGTCCGTACGATGGCGGCGAACAGCGCGGAATCGGCGCGTAGCATGGAAAGCTCCTCCTCGCGGGAGGCCGTTCGCTCACGCGGCTCGTCCTGGACGGGCCGCTGCTTCGGCGCTGGGCCCGAGTGGCAGCCGGCGATCGCGACCAGGGAGCAGATGCACGCAAGGCCGGCGAGGGTTAGACGTCGAGGGGTTGGCATTTCGCTCGGGCTATTGCACAAAAGATGCCTCGAACGATCTCACCCGAATCTCGAAATGGGCAGATGCGATTCCTGTCGCTTTCGATGATATTTTCTGCCTTCCGAAATGGGGCGGAGAATTTGCCGAAGTCCAGGGTCGCCAAGGCCGCGAAGAGCCGTAAACCGAAATCAACGAAGACGCGAAGGAACACGAAGCCGGCGTCGACGAGGAGGATGCCCTCTGATCCGTTGAATCAGCGGTCAGCCCCGGCCGACCTCGCGCCGGAGAAATTCCGCGTGATCGGTCATTCTCTCGTCGACTCGGTCGCCGATTTTCTCGCGCGCCTTCCAAAGGCGCGCACGGCATCGCCGCTCCTTCCCAACGCGATGCGCGCCAAACTCGGCAAACGTGAGATGCCCGAAAAGGGCGCCGACATCGCGCCCATCCTCGAGAAATTCAGCCGGCTCTTCTTCGAGCAGTCCACCCACAACGGCAGCCCGCGATTCTTCGGCTACATCACGTCGTCGGCGGCGCCGATCGGCGCATTGGCCGACCTCCTGGCGGCCGCCGTCAATCCGAACGTCGGCGCGTGGGCGCTGTCGCCGATCGCATCTGAAGTCGAGAACGAATCGCTTCGCTGGCTCGCGCAATTCATGGGACTGCCGGGCAAATGGGACGGCGTTCTCGTGAGTGGCGGGAACATGGCCAACATCGTGGGCTTCTTCGCGGCGCGGCAGGCGAAGGCAACGTGGGACATTCGCGCCAAAGGCGTCGCGCATCCGGAAAGCAAGCGCCTCGTGGTTTACGGATCGGCCGAGATGCACACGTGGATCTACAAGGCGGCCGACATGGCCGGGCTTGGCACCGACGCGGTTCGCTGGATCGCGACCGACGACGAGCTTCGCATGCGTCCGGACGACCTGCGCAAGCAGATCACGGCGGATCGTGCGGCTGGCTTTCACCCGTTCCTCGTCGTCGGAACCGCCGGCACGGTGGGCACGGGCGCGACCGACCCGCTTCCAGAGATCGCGAAGATCTGCAAGGAGTTCGATCTCTGGTTTCACGTGGACGGCGCGTATGGCGCGCCCGCCGTCGCACTCGATGACGCGAGTGCCGATCTCAAAGGACTTCGACTGGCCGACTCCATTGCGATCGATCCGCACAAATGGTTGTACAGCTCGATCGAAGCGGGATGTCTTCTCACTCGCCATCCCGATGCGTTGCGCGATGCTTTCGCCTTCAAGCCTCCCTACTACCAGTTCGACGACAATGAAGGCCAGGAGGTGAAGAACTACTTCGAGTATGGTCCGCAGAATACGCGCGGATTCAGGGCGCTCAAGATCTGGCTCGGGTTTCAGCAGGCGGGCGCGAGCGGCTACAGGCAGATGATCGCTGACGACATTGAGCTCGCCCACAGGCTGCACGAGTTCGTGGGCAAGCAGGAGCTGCTCGAACAAGGAACTGTGTCGCTGAGCATCAGCACTTTCAGGTTCGTGCCGGCGGATCTGCGGCGCCGCTCGCGCGGCGACACGGCGGTCACCGAATATCTCAATGAGCTGAACGCGCGCATCGCGACGGCGCTGCGTTTGAGCGGCAAAGCATTCGTCTCCAACGCGCATATCGAGGATCGATACATGCTGCGCGCGTGCATCGTCAATTTCCGGACGACGCTGGATGACGTACGGCTGTTGCCTGAATTGATCGTTGGAATCGGGCGCGACATCGACGAGCGGATCAGGCCAAAGGAGCTTCGCGGGGGCAAGCGCTAAAGGGAGAGCGTCTCCCGAGTTCTGCCGACACCGGCCAGCCAGGCCCGGGTAGA
>JADGQU010000128.1 GCA_017881545.1 Gemmatimonadaceae bacterium | reverse complement strand
GCGAGCATCGCAACGAGGCTGAGCTCTTTCAGGAGAAGGCCAATGCGCGGCCCCCTGCCGTCCGACGAATCCATCAGGAACGCTTTCTTTCGCGCCGCCGTCACCGCGGGATTCCCCAGGTAGCGCGCCACGACTACCGGCAGCTGGAATTCATCGTCGCGCATGTGGTAGTTCTCGCGAACCTTCTGCGCATCGGCGAGCTGCGCCCGCGCGTGGACGAGTGCAGTGTCGGCTGCCGCACGATTCCCGCGCCGGATCAAACGGAAATACTCGGCCATGTGCGCGTTGTAGTCGGCGGCACTCTCGCGGATCGCCTGCCCACCCAGCGCCTCTTCGTGACTGACATCGCCCTCGGGTCCGAGCTTTCTCAGCGCGCTCGCGATCACGAACTCGGGCATCGCGTCGGTCCAGACCGGCTGCATCATAAGCGAGGTCATCATCATGTCGCGGCCGAAGTACGTCGCGTAGTTCGGGAGCCCGGCCATCAGCTTCTCTTTGGAGCTGAGCAGCTCGGTTCCACGCACGTCCCGCTCGAGCTGGCGATAGCGGGAGACGGTCGCCGCAGCGGCAGCATTCTTCGCAGTGGTGCCGCGCGCGCGATCGGCGGCTACGCGCGCGTCGTTCAGGAATCGAAGAAACGCCGCGTTGAAGATTTGATCGCGGGCCAGCGGAGTAAGCGGTGGTGCGTCGGTCGTCACGCGGACCGTGAATCTGATTGGACGATTGGTGTTGGCCCGGAAGGTGACTATCGGCAGTGTCACCATGATGGATGCGTCGCGTGGATCCGGACTCAGGTCGAGCTGAAGATTCGTTTTTCCGTCGAGCGTCGTCTGAAACGCCGTCACTCCGCGCCGGTCACGGACGCCGGTAGTGATGAGGTCGGGCTCGAGCCTCGCCCGCAGAATGGATGTCAACCCCGCGTTGAGAAGGCCCAATTGACGCTGCCGCTCGGCAGGATCGAGACGATCCAGGTTTGCGATCAGCTCTTCCTGCTCGCGCAGCCTGAACGTAGGCCAGTCGAACAGCTCGAGTTGACGCCCCGAGTAACCCAGATCTCGTTCGACCCGCATGGAGCCGAGCAGGATCCAGCCGATTACCACCTGTCGGGCATTCGCGACGAGCTGGTATTCGATCGTGCGGCGATTGCCCGCCTGGGACACGATGGCATCAGCCGATCCCCATTCGAGCCGAATCGGTTTGCCCGCCGCATCGCGGGCGGTGAATCCAACGCTCTCGTTAACGGCGTCCGGCAGAAGCGTCACGACGCGCCCGCTCCGCGCATCGAGATAGATCTGCACGACGTTCCCCTTCGTGTCGCGGAAGAAGCGGGTCTGGTACCCCTGGTACGCGGCGGGATCGTCGAGCCCCTGCTCCGGAAAGCCAAGCACGGGCTGCACCGCCCGAGTCTGCGCGGCGAGCATTGTCGCGCTCAGCGTGAGCCCGGTTAGTAGTACGGTGGTGCAGACAGCCAACGCGTACATCTTCCTCATCAATATCATCTCCGCTCGAACGGGCGCGAGGAACCGGTCGGTGATAATGTGGCACTCAACAGTCCTTGCGTCATTAGCATTCGGCTTGTTGCATGGGCGCGGTCTGTTGAGCTTCAACTGATTCGGATACTATTTCGCCTGTATGAAAGCTTCCAGCGAACCAGCGTAGTTAGCCTACAGCCCCCTGCCTTAGTTCTGTGGATGCCAGTCGCCGCCCTCTAAGTACCTCCGATACAGCCTCGCCAGCTAGGCGCCTCGTTTGATGTCGTTCGCGCGCGACGCCTCATCCAAGCGCAGCCGTGGCTTCTCGGCCGCAACGTCTTCGCCCTCTCGTTGCATGCGCCGGCGGAACGGAACCAGATCGCGGCCCAGATGCACCAGCGCTCGGGTTGCAACCGTGCTCGCCAGCGGCTCGGGGATCCCCATCACGCGAATGTAGGTGTCGATCGCCCGGTCAAACGAGAGATCTTCCGCCAGAGTGTCGACGAACATAAGGGCGTTGTCGACGTGACCACGAATGATCGTCTCTTCGGCACGCGCCTGTGACAGGCGCAGCCGCCGCTCGGCGTTGGGATTCAGCTTGCGGCCGAAGATCGATTCAGGGAACAGATTGCGAAGGGGCATTTGGCCGTCCGTCAGTTGGATATGTACGGATGTTAGGCAGGGAGCGTACCAGAGGGTAGTCTTGCGAAGCGACCAAGTTTTGTGGCGCACAATGGCCTGGCCGAGGAGCGCCCAACGCAGGATATCGGGAACGCAAAAAGAGCCCGGGAATCACTCCCGGGCTCTTTCTTCTGCAGTGCGAGGACTTGAGACCGTCCCCGCTTTCCCATCGAGCTAAATCAGACTACGGGAGGCAGGCAATCACGCCGTTGATCATCGTGCAAACTTTCGCTGACTGCGAATGCGTTGCGGTTCCGCTCCATGACTGCGGCGGGCCGGCGACGTTCACGATGACGACAGTGACGTTCTGCGACGGGCTGAAGCCCTGAAGGGGCGCTGCCGAAGTCGCGGTTCCACCAAAGTACGCGCCGTTGTTGTCAGCGGCATACTGCTCTTCATAGGTCGCCATGTTGCGCAGGTCAGACTTCATCGCTGCGACATACGCCTTGTCCTTCGTGTTAGCAAACTTCGGAATCGCGATCGCGGCAAGAATGCCGATGATGACGACTACGATCAAAAGCTCGATAAGGGTAAAACCCTTTTTGTTACGTGACATCGGTTCTCCTGCTGCGGTGGGAAGGTGCAAACGGCGCGTTCGCCGCCTACATCAAAAGGACGCCGCAGGACTGCTTCTGCAACCATGAAGCGCTTTTTGTTTGTGGTCTAAGTGCCTATTTTACATGACTTTATCGCTAATCCAACGTGACGCTGCCGTCATGATTCACGTGGGCGATTTGAGCACGATTGACCGAAGGATTCTACCGAAACAACGTGCGATTTCCGCGCCATTGTCGGGAACTCCGCTAGCTGGGGCTTAAGGGGACGTCAGCGTCAGAACGACCGCGAGGCTGTAGTTGCCAGGGGTGTCCAGCGTCCAGCTGTAGTTTGTCTGAAGGAACAGAGTGGTCACGCTGCTCGCCGTCGCAGCACCCGTGACGAGGTTGACGTCGGTGGTCGTGAGCGCGCTGAACGGTCCGCCCGACGCCGTGCCCCACTTGAGATCCGCTGCCGGCTTGGTCGTGCGCGCGGGCGCGCCCGGGGACGTGTTCGTTGCGGTCCAGAACGTCGCCGCTGATCGGATGTGAAGAGTCCAGGCGGCGTTGGAGCTGATGGTCAGGGTCGGTCCAGTCGTGGCGTTGAAGCCTGCATCGAAATCGGTGGGCGTCGGGGGTGTGAGCGCGGTAGAGGCCGCGGTCATCTGGAGTCTGATCACTCGACCGGCAGTCATGCTTACGCTTCCTGCCAGATTGCAGGTGCCACCGGCACCAGACGCATTGCACTGAGCGCCCGCGGCGCCGGGCAGTGCGGCCGTGCCGATCAATAAGGCTACTAGCGTAACGCCAAGCCCAGGCATTCTCCTCATCTCGTCTCCCGTACAACTCTAAAGGTTCCGGCTATGGTCGGATCGGTCGGAGAGATCCAGTTCCCGGCAATTGTGTCCGCTACGATGGTGCCAACGTGCCTGCGCGTGATCGACTCGATATCCGCATCGAAATCGATGACGTCAATTCCACTCTCCGAGCCGCTCACAACTCCGGTAAGCTGTCTGGGCAGCCCGGTTTGTTGGTTCACGGCCTGGAGGATCAGCAGGCCGTGAAAGCTCATGCCCGATTCTCGTGTGATTGTCAGCTTGCCGTCGAGCGCCTCGTGAATCCCGCTCGTCTGGACTCCGGTGTAGTGCCACGTCCCGCTCAGATCCAGCAGCGAAGCCTGCGGCTCGGTGGACTTGAGGCACGCCGAAAGCAGGAAGCTGCTCCCGAACAGAAGCACTCCAAGAGTCATCCGAGCCCGCGCTTTCGCCGCGCCGTTCATGAACCGCTCGGCTTGACGGCCGGCTTCGAGCTCTGCTCGCTCGGCGCCGCGGTCTTCTTCTCTGCGCCACTGCCCTGAGTTCCGGGGCCGTTCCACATCCGAATCGGACGCGGATCCAACGTAACCGTGATCGACTTCGAATCTTTCCCGCTCACGATCAGCAGCGGCAAAGGAGCGCGCGGTACGAGCGGCTCGCTCAGCTCCGAGAGATCGAACTCGAGCTTGTACGTTCCTACCGGTAGCGACTCGAACGTGGCGGTCGTGGGTCCCGTCATTGCAGCCGTCCAATCGCGACCTGCGCTGTCGCGCGCGATGACGTGTGCTTTGCTCAGATCGACAACCACCGCCGAGACTCCCGACCGTAGCGCGACTACGAGCTCGACTTCGACCGACGTAGACAGCGTCACGCCCAGATCTCCGCTCGACGCGCCATTCGGTGTCCAACCATCGGGAAGCGACGCTTCGTCGACCGTGACCGGCTTTGTCTGATCGCCGCTCACTCTATACTTGCCACTGGCGTCGGCCACAGCGGTCTCGGATCCACGCCGTACCATTACGCCGGCGACGCCAGGCTCACCGTTGTCGCGACGCTGATTCCCGTTCAAATCCTCGTACACATAGCCCGAAGTTCCAGGAGTGCGCAGCATCGGCACCGTCATCGAATGCTCGAAGCGCGCGCCGAAAATCCACGGTACGCGGCCACTGGTCGAGCGGAATATGGAGTTGCGCTCTGCATCAATCCTGAGAGCAAAGCCGTTGATGAGAGGAATGGCTAGCCCCGCCCTCACAATGCCGGTGTTCTCGCCCCCAAATCCGTTGACACGCTGTAGCTCTCCCTCGCCGCGGATGCCGCCAAACCAGGGAAGCACCACCTGCTGGCCCCGAACGCCGATCATGCTCTGCTGATTGACAAAGCCACCAGCGTCGCGCGTTTGCTCGATGCGGGTCTGCAACTCGACGAGGCCGCCCGCACCCGACCACCCGGCATTCGACGCCCAGTAGTTTCTCGGCGTGCGACTGCTTAGCGTCGCCTGCCCGACTGGTGCAACCGTGCGTGTGACGGTGCCAAGATACGCCGAGCTGTTCACGTAATACTGACGCAAATAGCTGCTGAAGCTTATCCCAAGCTGCTGCTCCTGTGTTCCAAACCCGCCGCCGGCGTTGGACGCTCCGGGACGCGAAGTCGCGTCGAAGACGTACGAGCGCATCTCCACCGCGATCGTCGTGGCTCCCCGGATCGCGTACTGCGGCCGCAGCGAGAACCCGTTCGACTTGATACCGGTGAACACCGAGGTCACATCGGTCGTACGCCAGCCACTCGCGCTCACCGTCGCGCGCGAAGTCAGCCGCTCCGAAACGTTGGCCACCAGCTCGTTCGTGGCGCGCGCGTAAGCATCGCTTCCGCCGGGAGCATGGGTCACGCGCAGCTGCTCGCTATTGTCCGCGTCCGTCCGCACGAGCTCGCTCGACCAGCCGAGTCCGCTTCCGCCCAGGAACCGGCGCTCGGCGACTTCGGCCTTGAGCGTGCTGCCGAAGATTGAGGGCACCGCGGCGCCCACGCCGAACGCATCCAGACGGCGCGGCGACAGTCCGGCATCAGCGAGGTGCGTGATCGAGGTGCTAAGGAGCGCGTCGCCGAAGCTCCGCTCGCCACGCAATCCGACCATCGGCTTGCGATCAGTCGATCCCTGAGCAGCCATGGACAGCGCGCCCATGCTCGTGAGATTCCACTTCGCGTTCTGCAGGTGCACGAGGGCACCCTGGCCGTACGGATAGAGACCGGTGAGATCGGAGAACGATGTACCAGTGTTGCCGAGGCTCAGCTGACCGGAGGGAGCGGACAGTACGACTGACGCGGAGGACTGGTATGACCCGATTCTCGTGAAAGCATTGCTGGCTGCGCCTCCAACCGCGGAGCCCGACGACATTCTTGCGTCGATGCGGACTGAATCGTAAAGCGCGCCGACGGCGCTCAGCGTGAACAGACTGTTCGGACGCCCGTTCTCGTCCGCGGCGTGCGAGAACGCGGATGTGACGAGAGGTCCCGCCTGGCGGCCAATCGAGCCCGAGTTGAATACTTCCACCGTCATCGTTTCGGAGTCCAGGATCTCGCCCTTCTCGCTGAGGTCGATGCGAACGAAGGACGAGCCGGTGCTGGAGAGCGGGGGAACCGCGATTCTGACGCGTCGCCTGACCGTTTGGCCCGGACCGATCACAATGGGTGCCTGATGCAGCTCTCGCGATGCCCATCCGACGGGAAGCGTGAACTCGGACTGAACAGTCTCAATGGCGTTGCCGGTGTTGGCGATGTCGAACGGCAGAATTACATCCTTGCCAGCCTGTGCGTTAACCGCAGCTGTGCCTGGATGAAGCAGGATCTGGCGGACGAGGTTGACGTCTATCTCGATCGGCACAACGAGGGTGGCCGAAGCTGGGGAGGAAAATCGTGCCTCCGCAGCCACGAGCCGCCCCGCCAGCGCGCCCGCCGGGATCCCGATCGTTACGCCCATTCGGCCCCTGGTGGTGCTGGCGAGCGAGCGTGTTCGAGGTCCAAGGACGACGAAGTCTCCGTGCGGCACGAGCTCGACGTCCAGTTTCATGACCCGCGCAAAGGCCTCGGGAACTGGGATCGAAACGACCAGATAGCTGCGTGGTGCGCCGGACGCTGTTACGGACGGGAG
>JADGQU010000127.1 GCA_017881545.1 Gemmatimonadaceae bacterium | reverse complement strand
TGTCGACCGTTGTGGACTTCGGCACGACGATACCAACCGTCATCTTATTGGTCCCCTGCGCGTTCGAAACCGGCGCGAAGGCAACCGTCGCGAGCGCGGCGGTGAGCACTATAAAACTGGGTTTCATTGTATTCTCCCTTTATGAACTGCGTTTGAACTGGCTACTCAGGTATTGAGGAGCGTTCCTACTTTCCGCCGCTATTCGTTGCCGCGGCGAGCTGTGCAAGAAGCTCCGGTCCCGCTTTCAGATTGAACTTCACCGTGACTTCATTACCCACCTTGAGTGTGCCGAGCATGAAACTCGGCGCCTTGATACCGAAATCCGACATGAGGATCTTCTCCTCGGCCTGCGCTGTTGCCTTGCCATCGCTCAACCGCTCGGCGTTGATCTTCATGTTGATGACTTTTTCCTGGCCGGAGATCTGGAGCGTGCCGGTCGTCTGCGCGACGAACGCGGAGGGTTTCGCGCTACCGTCGAGAATGTCATAGCCCGACATCGTGTACTTGATGAGCGGGTTTTTGTCGGCATCGAGGGTGCTGTACATGTTCTTGTCCATCTGCCCGTTGCCGCAGGACAATGTCTTCACGACGATGTTGACCTTCACGCTCACGATCGGACGCGCGATCTTGGTGAGATCCTTCGTGTAGCCGGGATCTACATCCACGTAGGCCATGATCTTGTTGGTCTTGCAGTGGAAGGCGTGGAGGGAAGAGGTCCCTTCGATGGTGACCTCGCTGACCGGGTCAAGCCGGAGTCGAATCGCGCTCGCGCTTTGGGCGCCCGCCGTAGCGGTCACTGCCATCAGCGCTGAAACAGTCAATAAGGTCCTTCTCATCTTCTATATCCTCAGGTCGGAATTGCGGATGGTTCTTGGTGTGCACTGAGGATACGAACGGACGTGGACCCCAACTGTCGGCCTTAACCTCAACCTTTGCGGCGATGTCCTGAACTTTCGGCGCGATATCCCCTCCCATCCGTGAGGAAAACCCTTACGGGTTGGGCGTTGAATCGAGGGTCGGACGCCCCGGCAGGGAAACTCCGACAATAAACCAGCCAATGGCTGACTGTTTTCTTCGCGCCGCGCCTGAAGATTGAATTCAAGAGACGCGAGCGCGCCTCGATGTTCAGACGTTCGTACAGCGCGGGAGCACCCATGTACAAGAAGATCATGGTCCCGACCGATGGATCGGGCTTCGATCGCGAGGCGATCCGCGTGGCCCTCCGAATTGCGGAGCGCAGTCATGCAGCCGTCCGACTCGTTCGCGTTAATCCCACCGGAACGCTCTTCGGAATGGAGACCTCGCCGGAAGCGGCTTCAGTTTCTGCGAGAGTTCTGCGGCAGGAGCGAGACAGGATTCTTGGGGAGCTCGACAACCTTGCAGCGGAATGCCGAAAGATCAGTGAGGCGAGGATCAGCACGGCGCTCGAGGAGGGACCGGTACCAGACGCTTTGTGCACATACGCCAGCCGCAACAAGATTGACCTCATCGTGATCAGCAGTCACGGGCGCGGTGGCATAACGCGGCTATCGTTCGGGAGCGTGACCGATTCACTCATTCGCCACACAAGCATTCCGGTACTGGTGATCAAGCCGCACGCCAGCTACCTGAATCCGGGGACGGGAGAGCTCTTCAAACGCATCATCGTCCCACTCGATGGGTCGAGTCTCGCGGAGCAGATCCTTCCAGACGTCATGGCGCTGGCGAAGATGGATGAGACGCGGCTCACGTTGCTGACAGTTCTGTTACCGCGAACCTCGTCGCAAGATGGGAGTGCCGCTCAAAAAGCTCCCTGGCGGGACAAGGACGTCGCCGCCTCGCAGGCCTACTTATACCGCACCGCTGCGCACCTGCGCGAGAACGGCTGTCTCACGACAACCCATGTCGTTTTTGGTGAGAGCGTTGCCCAGGCGATCGCCGATTACGCCAGCGAGGTCAGAGCGGATCTCGTCGCGATCGCCACACACGGGCGTAGCGGGATTTCGCGTGCGCTTCGAGGAAGCGTCGCGGATGTCGTGACAAGGACGGGAACAACATCGATGCTGGTATTCAGGCCGATTCGTGTCCTGACTGAGGAATTGCCGGCCGACATGCGACGCCGTCCCGACGGAATTCCGGTCATCGCGTGAGGATGCTCGAAGTGGGAAAGAAACTTCGTGTCGTAGGCGTTGGTCGCACAAGCTGTAGTGGTTTTCCTCATTAATCTTCCACCTCGCCACGACAGATTAATCGCGGCGATGGTGCGAAGTTGCCTTTAGCTACGTCAGCACACTCACTAAGGGAGGATAACATCATGAAAACCGACCTGCAGCTTCAGCAAGACGTGCTCGAAGAGCTCAAGTTCGAGCCCAGCATTCGCGAGGAAGAAATCGGGGTCGCTACCAAGGACGGTGTCGTCACGTTGACCGGGTTTGTCGACAGTTATGTCGAGAGATTCACAGCGGAGCGCACGGCTGAACGCGTCGGCGGAGTCAAGGCGATCGCCGATGAGATCAAGGTGAAGCTCCCCGGAACCCATCAACGCACGGACACGGAAATCGCCCACGCGGCGGTCAACGCGCTTCGCTGGGACGTTCAGGTCCCGGACGACCGCATCAAGATCTCCGTCGACGCCGGCTGGATCGCCCTCGATGGTGAGGCCGACTGGCAGTATCAGAAAAGGGCAGCCGAGGATGCCGTACGCAATCTGACCGGAGTAAAAGGTGTTTCCAACCTCATTAGCGTGAAGCCCAAGAAGGTTTCCACGTTTGAGGTAAGTCAGAAGATCAAGGACTCGCTTCGGCGTCATGCCGAGCGCGATGCAAGCAAGGTCACGATCGAAGCGAAAGATGGCCGTGTAACCCTGCGGGGTATTGTCAGCTCGTTCACCGAGCGTAAGGACGCGGAGCACGCCGCCTGGCAGGCTCAGGGAGTGACGAGCGTCGATGACCAGATCGCCGTTGTGTATTGACCGGCGTTCAGACGCGCACGCAACGGTCGCAATCGGCGCCGCTGCGTGCGCGCCGCATCTCGAGAATCACTCGAGGAGAGATTTATGAAGCGCTTTCTCAACCGCCGCGAGGCGGGCCTCGAACTGGCGGAAAAGCTGGACCGCTTTGCAGGGAGGCAGGACGTAATCGTGCTCGGACTTGCGCGTGGCGGAGTTCCGGTCGCGTACGAAGTCGCGCGCACGCTCGATGTGCCGCTCGACGTATTCGTCGTGCGAAAGCTGGGTGCTCCGGGACACCAGGAGTTTGCCATTGGTGCCATCGCCACCGGAGGTGTCCGCGTGCTGAACGAGGACGCAATTCAGCTTCTTGGACTTCCTCCGAGAATGGTCGATCGCATCACTATGGTGGAGCAACAGGAACTCGAGCGCCGGGAGAAGGCGTATCGGGGAGGCCGTGGCCCGGCGATTGTACGTGGTCGGACGGTGATCGTCGTGGATGATGGTCTCGCTACCGGAGCAACGATGAAGGCAGCAGTCGCGGCGCTGCGCAAGCTGAGCCCCAAATCGATCATCGTCGCTGCTCCCGTCGTTGCCCGCGATACGCTACGTGAGTTCGACAAACTCGCGGATGGCTGTACGTACGTTCTGGCGCCCGAGCCTTTCTACGGCGTTGGATTGTGGTATGTCGACTTCTCACCAACGACCGACCGCGAAGTCCAGCTGCTCCTGGAAGCCGCGGCGTGCGACTCAATCTCACCCGTTCCCGCAAAGGTCTACCAATACTGAGGAAGGCGTTATGACGCTATCTATTGATCGAGGACTCTGCGACGGGCTGCGCAGGGTAGCGCATCCATTGACGGGCGGCCGCGGGGATTTCGATCCTTTGATGGCACTGGTCGGCGACAGCCGCTTCGTCCTCATCGGTGAAGCATCCCATGGGACGCACGAGTTCTACCGGATCCGCGCCGAAATCACGAAGCGACTCATTCGCGAAAAGGGCTTCTCGGCTATTGCGGTGGAAGCAGACTGGCCCGACGCGTACCGAGTGAACCGCTACGTGCAGGGTCACGGCAGTGACACCGATGGATCTCAAGCGCTGGGAGGGTTCAAGCGTTTTCCGCAATGGATGTGGCGGAACGCCGATGTGCTCGAGTTCGTCGGTTGGCTCCGCGACTACAACGACACGATGCAGATCCCGCGAAAGGTCGGCTTTTACGGGCTAGATCTCTACAGCCTGCACGCCTCGATGGACGCGGTGCTCTCATATCTTCGGAAGGTCGATCCGGAGGCGGCGCGGAGAGCCGAGCAGCGCTATGCCTGCTTCGATCACTTCGGCGAGAACCCGCAGTCCTACGGTTTCGCCGCAACAGCAGGCATTTCGGCGTCCTGCGAGAATGAGGTGATTGCGCAGCTGGTCGAGCTGCAGAGGTCGGCGGCCGACTACGCCACCCAGGACGGGCGCATGGCTGCTGACGATCTCTTCTTCGCGGAACAGAATGCAAGAGTCGTCGTGGATGCCGAGCGCTACTATCGCGCGATGTTCGGCAGCAGAACCGGGTCATGGAATTTGCGAGACCAGCACATGGCCAGCACGCTCGATTCGCTGGTGTCCTTTCTGGAGCACGATCGGAGGCAGCCGAAGATCATCGTGTGGGCCCACAACTCACACCTCGGCGATGCCCGCGCGACGGACATGAGCAGTCGAGGTGAGCTCAACGTGGGACAGCTGATGCGTGAGCGATGGGGTGAAACTGCGTTCCTCGTCGGATTCAGCACTCACTCAGGCACTGTGACCGCCGCCTCCGACTGGGACATGCCGGCCGAGCGGAAGATCGTGCGGCCCGCGCTGGAAGGGAGTTACGAGGCGCTGTTCCATCAGTTGGGACTCAAGAATTTCTTCCTCGGGCTGCGAGGAAACGATGAAGCCATTCTTGGCTTGAGGCGCCCACGGCTCGAGCGTGCGATAGGCGTCATTTATCGCCCCGAGACCGAGCGCATGAGTCATTATTTTGGCGCACGATTGCCGCACCAGTTCGACGCCGTTCTTCACTACGACGTGACTCGCGCCGTCGAGCCCCTGGAGCGGACGGGACTGTGGGAGCGCGGCGAACTGCCCGAAACATATCCATCGGCGCTCTAACGAGCATCGAGAGGAGGATCGAATGACGATCGAAAAGGAGAGGCGGGTCGAAGAGCGTCCCGCTCGCATACCATTTGAGGGGACAACACTGGAAGCGGACGTTTCCGTCCCTGCCGATGCCAAGGGGATTGTTCTCTTCGCCCATGGCAGTGGCAGCAGCAGATTCAGCCAGAGAAACAGGTCAGTAAGCCGGAAGCTGCAGGATGCGGGTTTTGCGACTGTGCTTCTGGATCTGCTGACCCGAGAGGAGGAGCGGGCAGAGGCCCTCACCCGGCATTTGAGATTCGACATCGACATGCTTTCGGCGCGTCTTGCCACCGTAACCAATTGGGCAGTCGCACAGCGCGGCCTCGACGGACTGCCGGTTGGCTACTTTGGCGCCAGCACCGGAGCCGCGGCGGCGATTGTCGCGGCCGCGGCACTTCCACATCTGGTTGGCGCAGTCGTTTCGCGGGGTGGAAGGCCCGATCTCGCCGGGAGTGCGCTGGAGGAATTGCGCGCGCCTACACTCCTCATCGTCGGGGGCGCGGATACTGTCGTGATCGATCTCAACCACCAGGCACTCCGCCGGTTGCGCTGCATCGCCAGGCTCGAGATCGTGCCGCGCGCCGGGCATTTGTTCGAGGAAAGCGGCACGCTCGAGAAGGTTTCCGATCTGGCGGAGCGGTGGTTCACCGAGTACCTGGCCGACAGGTATGCACAAGTGCCTGCGTACTCCAGCGCGGGCTAGAGCCAACGGGAATGGTGCAGGGCGGAGGCGGATCGTAAGGGGGTCTGCGATTACCAGCTCAGACCATGATTACATCCGCTTCGCCCGCGTCACTTTCCACTGACCTCCAGTCGGAGTGCGTGCCAATTCAGAGCTGATCGTGCTGTAGGTCCCCTCGATCGTGCGGCCGTTGACGAATGCCCCTTCGAACGTCGTCATCACCCTGCAGGCGCACTCGGGATCGGTATAAGGATCGAGCAGCCCGATGACCCTGTTGCCTTCCTTGCGGACAAAGTGAATCGTCAGGAGTCGTCCCGACGGAACGGTCACTCTCCCATTTATCATCGGCCGATCCGGCGGCACAATGACATTCTCCGGTTCGCGCGCGACCATTTCGACTCGCCCGGAGGCGGCAATCTCACCGGGGCGCAGGACGAATGAGATGTCGCCGGTCCTTCCAGTTGCTTCACTGTTGTATTCGCCCGACCACTGGCCCGTGAGCGGGCCGAGGTCGAAATCGTCTGCGGTGACCTCGGTCCTGGGTGCTCGTAGGGCACAGCCTTGAGTAAACACGATGGCACCGGCCGCAGCGATGATCAGAGTTACGCGCTTCATGGATCCTCCCGAGTCGACAAATCGATTTTATGCGAACACGTAGGTGCGATTGCTGATCAGGTGTTGAGCGACAGCTTTCGCTACATCGGACGTAGATACGATTCCGAGCAGCACGTCTCCCTCCATGACGAGAACTCGATGGATCTGCTTTTTCCCCATGAAGGCAGCGGCCTCGTCGACTGAACTATCGGGGCGGAGTGACTGAATCTTCCGGGTCATCACTTCTTCGACAGTCACGTCCTCGAGTGGAGTCGTTCGTCCTTTCCGCCGGGTGAAGTTGAGGGAC
>JADGQU010000126.1 GCA_017881545.1 Gemmatimonadaceae bacterium | reverse complement strand
ATCTATGTCCATCTAACGCCCAAGTTCAGCTGCGGGCGATCTACCTACGAAGCGAATTGAATCTCGGAGCGGCAATAACCTCAAGGATCGCTCAACCCAACGACTCACACGCGCCCGTCTGCTGCAACGTTCGTTAGGTGGCGCGAGCGCGTGAAGGCTCAACGATCGATTACGATTTGCTTGAGGTTCATATAAGTGGGTGCTCCGGGCGGACCCTGCACAGCACCATAGCCTACTTGGATATCGTGCCATACTTCGACTCTGTCACCAACCTTGATTCCACTCGCACTGCTCGAGAAAATCCCATCGAGAGTACGAACAAACACCGGAGTTGCGTTTGCGACAACAAGTCCAGCGTTCGCCGCCGTGCTCGGCGGAATAACCAGCCACACGTTGTGTTGTGAATAAGGCCCTGCAGGCCCATTGGCGCTCTCGAATTCGACTTTTGCGACTGTGGCCGTGAAGTCGGGAGCGGTTGATAGCACTAGGGTCGCCGGGGGCCCGAGCGTGCTACTGCTGCTGCAAGCACCTAGGCCAATAAGCCAGACCGACGAGAGAAAACAGAGAGTTGATCGCATGCGACCTCCTTTGTGATGCGAATGCAGCAACAGTCTTGCCTAGCCGCAGTGACCGAGGAAAAAGCCCTTAAGCGGCCACCTAACGCCTATTAGCTTGCAAACGAAATTGAAAGGCAGCGTGGCTCGCAGCCTTTCACCGCGCCAATTATACCGAGTGCGCGAGCAAAGTCCCTGCCCCGCAAGCTCTTGGCGGATATGCGCTCACAATAGTGCTCGGTGATAGACTGCAAGAATAGCTGCATAACATTCGCTCGCTTCCTTTGCTGCAAAAAAGCATCGGTCCGGGTCCGCGCACAGCCGCTTTGCCGACGCCTCTAACCCTAGATCTCCCAGTTCGACAACACGATCCCGCCACCCGCCGGCCGCGACTCCGCGTACTCGTGCAGCGACATCCTGAGATCCGTCCACCTCACCCTCGCACCGCGCGCAACCAGCCGGCGATAAACGTCGCCGTACTGCCCCTGCACCCTGATCGCCACACGACGCGACGACTTCACGCGTGCATGAGCACACAGCTGCGTCACCAGCTGATCGAAATCGGCCTCGCTCTTCGCGACCATCTTGAGCACGCGCATCTCCTCCGTCACCCGACCCTCGACCAGCGGCACCGAATGACACACCGCAAATGACACGATCTCGGTTCCCTTCCGGACGAACAGCGTGTCGCCCAGCTGGTGCTGCGCCGTGAGAACGATCTCGCGCGTGTAGTCGTAGCCCGGCGCGAGCTGGTCGACCAGAGCCCTGCATTGCCTGAGCGCCAGCTCCCGCTCGTGCGGGCTCAGTGCCGACATCGTCGTCGCCTGGATTCCGGCCCTCGCCGCTTCGAGCGTCACCGTCACCGTCAGATGCCCGGGTGTGAAGCCGAGCGCTGAGTAGAAGCCGACATTGTCCATGGTGCGGGGCATCGTCTCGAGCCCGATCACTTTCGCACCAGCCTTCTTCAGCCACTCAACACCAGAGGAGACGATCATTTTCCCCACACCCTGACTCTGATAGTCGGGATGGACAGCCAGCGGTCCCATCCACCCCTCGATGCCAGAGCGGTGAACCATGTTGAAGGCCGCGATTCCGTCGCGCGCGTTGCGCCAGATCATCGCGCCATCCTCGGCGTCCGCGATCGCGAACTTCCACACCGCGGGATTCAGGTGAGGCACCCGTACGCCCACCATCCCGTCCCTGCGATAGCGCTCGGTGAAGGCCTCGCTGAAAACCGCGTTGAGCGCGGGAATCTCCTTCACGCTCACGCGCTCCGGCGTCTCCGCCACCCACGCGTGTCTCCAGTTGCGCGCGAACGCCATTACGCCCCCGCTCCCGCGGTGCGCTCAGCAGATTCCGCAGCCACGCGCGGAAGCCCTTCCGAGCTCCGCCCCGGCCAGCTCGGCTCGGCGTCTTCATCGGCGTCTATGGCATCCCCTTCGCTCTCGGTCACGACCGAGCAGCCGCGGTCCGCGTCATAGCTGACGTTGATCACGCGGTCCAATCCCTCGCGCACCGGCTCGATGTGCGTGATCAGGATCACCTGCTCGAAGCGGTCCTGGAGCCCGCGCAGCAGCTCGACGACGTTGAAGCGTCGCGCCTCGTCGAGAGATCCGAAGACCTCGTCGAGAATCAGCAGCGAGAAACTCTGGCCAGCTCTCTCGGCGATCATCTGTGAGATGGCCAGGCGAAGGACGAGATTCGCAAGATCTTCCTCTCCCCCGGACAGGACGGGCTTCGGAATTCCATCCTCCAGAATAACAATGTTGTACTGGTCGTCCAACTCCATCTCGGTGTAGCGCGTATCAGTGAGCTCGCTCATAAACGCGCTAGCCAGCTCCGACAGCTCGGGACGGAGCTGGAAGTTGAGATCGGTGCGCAGGTCCGAGAAGGCGCGGTCCAGCTCGTCGTGCATCCGCCGATCGGTCTGAAGCACCTCGAGCTCTGCGACTTTCTTCTTCAGCTCTTCCGCCTGTTCCTGCGCGGCCGCGAGCGCCGCCGTCGCGCCTGACACCTGCTCCTGCGCGCGCGCCGCCGCAACCTTGGATTCCTGGAGCTCTATGCGCACCCGGTCGAATTCCGCCTTCAGGTCGTTGAAATCCTTCTCCGTGAAGGAGATCTGAGCGCGTCTCGTTCGAATGGTGCCAAGCATCGACTGCACGCGCATGACTTCCTGGGCGATGCGGGCCTGCTCGAGCTTGAGCTGCGGCTCGCGATCGAGCATCGCCTGAAACCGCCCGGCCTCTACTTCCATCGGAGTCAGCCGATCGACTTCCGCGATCACCTCGGCGTGCCGCGCGGGATCGTAGCCCGGCGGAATGCGCGAGATGTCGCGCTTCATCTGCACCTCGCGTTGCCGCTTCATCGCGATGTCTCGCACGATCGTCCCCAGCTCCAGCACCGCGAGCTGCACCTTGGCGAGTCTCCGCTCGAGTGTCCCAACCTCCAGCATCAGGGCGCGCCGCCTCTCATCGAGCTGCTGAACGTCCTCGGGCATCTGCTCCAGCTGCTCGACGCGGGCCTTGTAGTAGCTCCCGTCGACGTTGACTGTCTCGATCAGCTCGTCGAGATGCTCGACCACGGTGTGGAGACTTCCACCAAGCGGGCGGCTGCAGGTCGGACACGCGCCGTCCTCGCCGAGCGTGACGACGCGATCGCGCTGGTGCTTGACCTCGATGTACTGCTGCCTCAGCGCCTCGCGTTTGGTCTGCGCTTCCTGCCGGTCCCGCACCCATTCCGTGCGACGCGCTTCAAGTAGTCCCTGAGCGTCCTCCAGCTCGGAGCGCTTCTTCTCCAGCTCGAGCGTCGCTTCCTCCTCGAGCCCTGGCGCCTTCTCGATCCGCGCGTGACGCTCCTCGAGCCTCGCGATCTCCTCGCGCAGCGCTGCCTCGGCCTCGAGCAGTGTCTTCCGCCGGCCATCCTCGCGATAAAGAGTGTTGAGCGCCTGGAGCTCGACGTTGAGCGCGAACAGCGGCTCGACCGCGTCGCGCAGATTGGCGAGCTGGGCGCGCGCAGCCTGCACACCCTCAAGCTCGCGCGCAACGCGCTCGGCGTCGCGTTGGAGTGCCGCTTCTTTTTCTTCCGCGACGGTGATCTGTGTGAGCAGCTGCGCGGATTGCTCGCGCTGACGCTGCACCATCTCCCAGCGCGGCTCGATTGCCATCATCTCGCGCTGGCGCACCGCTCCGCGATGTGCCGCATGGTGGGCGCGCGCTTCTGCCTCTTCCTTTCGTGAAGCCGCTTCCGCGAGTGAGCGAAGGACCGCCTCGGGATCGCGCATCCCGCGCTGCATGCCGTCGATTGCGGCGCGGACGCGGTTGCGCCTTTCGCGCGTCAGGTCCTGCGCGATGCGCAGCTTCTCGTAGCCGAGCACGCGCGACAGAAACTGTCCGCGCCGGGCGGGAGTCATCGCCGCCATGACGCTCAGCTCTTTCTGGGCCGTGAAGTATGTGTGAAAGAATTCCGACATCGACATGCCGAGGCGGCGCTGCATCAGCTCGGTGACGCCCGAGATCGAATTCGCGATCGGCGTGTCGGCGCCGTCGAGATAGGCTTCGGCGCTCGTCAGTCCGCGGACGACGCGATAGCGGTGGGAGCCGAGATCGAAATCGAGCTCGACTTCAACCGGAGCCCGGGCTCCGGCGCCCATGAACCGGATGGAATCCCGATTTCCACGAATCGCCGGGTTGCCGTAGAGCGCCCAGGCGATTGCCTCGAGCAGCGTAGTCTTGCCGGCGCCGTTGGGACCGATGATGCCGGTGAGGCCGGTGCCGAACGCGAGCTCCGTTTTTACGTGCTGACGGAAGTTGGTGAGCTTGAGGCTATTGAGTCTCACGCGATGGCGTCCTCTTCGGCGGGCCCCGCCACGCGATCCGCTTCCTGGAGGTAGTGCAGCCCGAGCGCGACGAGTGTCTCTCGGTCGATGTTTTCCGTAAGCACGCGGGAGCGGAGCTTCTCGCGCACCGTGTCCGCGAGAGACGCGCGGCGGCCCGGCGCGGCCTCGCCATTTTCGCGACGCACGATCTCCGGACGCCGGGTATCGAGGTGGAATTGGAGCGCCTTGCGCTTGTATTCGCGGAGCGCCTTGTGGTCCAGCTCGCGCAGGATGTGGCGCGGAACATCACGCACGACCAGCCGCACGATCCTGTCGTCGATGCCGCCTTCGAGGTTGTCTACCGTCGCGCGAATCGCCTCGTCGAGTGAAGCGGGTGACAGCCCCGCGCCGGAGAGCGATGGCAGGTCGATCCACTGCCGGAGCGGCGGAATCGGGTGAAACGTGTGAGCCCCTGTCGTGAGATCGTGCTCGATGATCCCCTTGCCGCCGATTTTCGCGGCTTCCTCCTCAGCCATCTCCCCCCACGAATTGGTGCTCGTGTAGTCGAGCGAGCCCGAGTAGAAAGCATTCGGTTCAACCTGCCGGTACACGTGGTAGTGCCCCAGAGCGACGTAGTCCCAACGGTCGGCGCCGAGCTCCTGTTGCGTGATCCCCATGGGACGGCGATCGAGCTCGCGGCCGTACCTGGGCAGGACCCCTTCGATCTCCCCGTGCAACAGGAGGACGTTGTATTTCGCGGCGGGATCGGGCTCGAGCGACGGCGCCTTCCCCATGTCGGGCACCGCGAGAATCGAAAGATCGTGCTCGTGAAAGGTGATGCGCTTGGGCTCGCCTTCCACCACGGTGATGCCGAGCGGGGCGAACAGCGGCAGAATGCACCTCGTTTCCGCCATGCGAGGAGTGTCGTGATTGCCGGCGACCATCACGACGGTCGAATCGGGCAGCGCCTGCCTCAGGCGCGAGAACTGGTGAAACGCGTGCAGAATCGCCGGATTGCTGGGGCGGACGGCGTGAAAGACATCGCCGGCAATGAGCACCAGCTCGGGCTTCAGCTCGATCACCTTGTCGATGACGCGGCGAAACGACGTCGCGACATCCGCCTCACGCTGGTTGATCCCCGTGGGTGTCTGCCGCTGATATTGTTTGAAGCCGAGGTGTATGTCCGAGAGATGAACCAGTCTCATCGAGTGCGCATCGCCCTTATCCACTGAGTGATTTTCGTCCGCACCTGCATCGGCGCTCCCTGCGGTTCTCCCTTTCGGGCCGGGGTCGCGGCGATCGTAGAACGTACGACAATGCTGCTCCTGGAGTCAGTGATCCAACCGAGCCTGCGATCGATCTGAATCGTACCGGAAAGCATGCCGGAAGTCGCGTAGCCCGTGCCCGTTGGCGATGCGCCGGGCGCGTCGCTCCGTGCCATCGTGCCGTGCATCGAGATGTAGGCGATGTCGCCGTTGGCGCCCAGAGAATCCAGGCGGAACGTCGCGCGAACCTGTCCCATTGCTCCCGGATCACCGCTCAGAGGGATTTGCATCTCGCGCGTCCATTTTTCGCCGACCGCGACGGGCCCGCGTGCCAGCATGGCCGGCATTTCCCCGAAGATGTGCCGCAGCTCGCTGTTGGGATCCGAATCATCCACGATCTCCATCGCTCCATCGGTGGAAACGCGCACCCAAACCCGTTGAGCCTGCATCGTCCGCCGCTTGAGATCGGCGAGCGAGCCCGGCGAGGCGGGAATCATCGCGACCGAGTCGGTGATCGACTGCATGAGGGTGCCGCCGGACGTCCATTGGTGCGCGATTGCCCGGGTGAACACATCTATTGAAGTCGTCATCGAGCTGATCGCGGAATCCCGTGCGCCGCGACGGCTCGAGCCGCTCAGCTCTACCGTTTGCGTGAGGTGCATCCTGAGCGTGTCGCCGATGTGGGGGCGGATCTGGAGGAGAACCGATTGACCAGGCGCTGCCCGTACGAACAAAACAACTGCGAAAAAAACAAAGGAGAGAAGAGTAAGGTAGGGGGTGCGAGGTACTAGGAATGAGGTAGGAAGTAGAAGCGCAACGCGTGGTTCCGCCTCACACCCCGTATCTAGTACCTCGCCCCTCCCACCTAACTTTTCTCTCAGTGTTGTTTCCCTTCTCCCCATACGGATCCCTTTAAAACCCGTACGGATCATTTTCGGGGGCGGATTTGATGCTGCCCGCCAAGGGGCGCGTGGCAGCCTGTGCCGGGATGATCTTCCGGAATTGCGCCGAGAAGTAGGCCTTCACGTTGTCGGGTCGCGCGAGCAGCGTCGCGTTGCGCGCGC
>JADGQU010000444.1 GCA_017881545.1 Gemmatimonadaceae bacterium | reverse complement strand
CTCATCAAACACATCCTCGGTTTGCTGCGCGCGCAAAGCGGCTCGGTCCGCATCTTCGGCCTCGATCCCGTGGCCGACCCGGTTGGCGTATTGTCGCGCATCGGGTATCTCTCCGAGGAGAACGATCTCCCCGGCTGGATGCGCGTCGACGAGCTCATTCGCTACTCGCGCGCGTTCTATTCCGCCTGGGATGATGATTACGCCGAAGAGCTGCGCCAGTCGTTCGCGCTCGACCCGGCCGCGCGAATCAAAAACTTGTCCAAGGGGCAGAAGGCACGCGCCGGAATGTTGATCGCCCTCTCATACCGGCCGGATTTGCTGGTACTCGACGAGCCGTCGTCAGGGCTCGATCCCATCGTCCGCCGCGACATCCTCGGCGCCATCATGCGCACCATCGCCGGTGAAGGACGCACTGTCCTGTTCTCGTCGCACTTGCTGGAGGAGGTGGAGCAGGTCGCCGATCACGTCACGATGATCGACCGCGGAAAAATCGTATTGAGCGCCTCACTCGATTCCATCCGGGAATCGCACCGCGTCGATGGGCGCGTCCCATCACTCGACGAGATTTTCGTCACGCGGGTGGGGATGTCCGCCGCGACAGCTTCCGACGGGTAGACAATGCGCTCCTCCGCCGCGGCAGTCGCCTGGGAATTTCGACAGCGGCATCGCTGGGGATTGCTCACGCTAATCGGCTATGTGTCGGTGCTCGCCGCCATCAAGCTGGTGGTTGTGATTCGCGGTGTCCCCATCCACTTCGATAGTCCCGAGAGTTTTGCATTCGTGGTAGTGGTGCCGGTGACGGCGACGTTCACCTACTTGCTGGCAGTGTTCTCCTTCGGCCTCGAGGGTGACCTTGCCGCCCGCCAATCGATGTATCCCGCTCGCATGTTCACTCGGCCGCTGACGGCCGACGCACTGGCTGGTCTGCCGATGCTCTATGGCACGACTGCGATGATCGTGCTGTGGCTGGTGACCAGACTGTTCGCGCTGTGGCCGAAGGGAATCGCAGTTCCATCGCTCTGGCCGGGCCTCCTGCTGGCGTCACTCCTGGCCTGGACACAGGCGCTGACGTGGATGGCGTATCCGCTGACCGGACTGAGAATCGTCATCACCGTACTCTGGCTGGGAACGATTGACGCGATCGCTCTCCTCGCGCTGCATTTCGGTGCTCGCGAATCCGTGATGCTCGCTATTCTGGCGCCGCAGATTCCGCTCGCGTATGTCGTCGCGCGGTTCGCCGTCGCGCGCGCTCGTCGTGGCGACGTGCCGGATTGGCGCGGTGCGCTTGACGTCACGCGGGTCGCGGATGTCCCGTCCCACCGGCGGGAGAATTTTGCAACACCCGCCCGCGCGCAAGCATGGTTCGAGTGGCGCCGGCATGGTCGCTCACTCCCGACGTGGGTCGTCATACTGTTACCGTTCGAGCTGGTGTTATTGTGGGGCGCCGGCGATTCCACATCACTCGTCACCACCATTCTGCTTGCCGTCCTGCTCACGCCACCGTTCATGGCAACTTTCGCCGCGGCGGCGGTGAGCCGATCGAACTCGAATGGGAGTGATGCCTACGGCGTGACCCCGTTCATCGCCACGCGGCCGCTCACCAACGCCGAGCTCGTGGCCGCCAAGCTGAATATGGCAATGGCCAGTACAGTTGCCGCGTGGCTGGTGGTTGTTCTCGCCGTTCCGCTAGCGCTCAAATTCTCGGGAACCGACGCGGTGGTGCTCCAGCATTGGCGCCGCTTCAGCGAAATAGTGGGAACGCCGCGCGCGTTCGTGGTGTTGCTGCTGGTTCTGTGGGGATTCATCGCATTGACGTGGACGCAGCTGGTGCAGAGTCTGTACATCGGGCTCACCGGCCGCGGCGCGCTGATCAAGGGAAGCGTAGTTCTCGTTCTAGGGTTTTTCTTTCTCTTCGGGCCATTCGCCGATTGGATCATCGAGACCGGCCGCCTTGGTCGGATATGGAGTGCGCTGCCGCTGATCTTCGCCATCCTGGTCGCCGTGAAGATGATCGCCGCGGTCTCGATCGGTGTGCGTCTCTATGAACGCCGTTTGCTGAGCGATCGCGTGCTGGTGAGCGGCGCAGCGTGCTGGTCTGTAGCCGTCCTCGCACTGTACTGCGTGCTGGTTTGGCTGCTCGACGCGCCGTACATCCCCCACTATCTGCTGATGCTCGTGGCAATCCTGGCAGTCCCACTGGCGCGACTGTCTGCCGCTCCATTGGCGCTGGCGTGGAATCGTCATCGCTGATGAAGGACAGGCGAGTAGTACTCGGCGCGGCGCTCGCTCTCATCGGTTTGCCTGTGGCAATAGTTCCGATCGAGGCTGTGGCCTTCTACTCGGCGAATCGGGACAACGGCTCGTTCGTTTCCTCGGGCGAGAGAAGGGAGTATGTGCTCTATGTGCCGAGGAGCTACGATCGATCCAGGCCGACGGCGCTCGTCATCAGCATGCACGGCGCGGGGCTGTGGGGTGCGGCGCAACGCGACATAAGTCGTTGGAACGAGTTGGCCGATCAGAAAGGCTTCATCGTCGTTTATCCGTCGGGGGTTGGGGGTAACGGAGGCAGAATCTGGCGCGCGGAGCCCGGCGACGGACTGAAGAAGGATGTTCGATTCATCTCCGACC
>JADGQU010000125.1 GCA_017881545.1 Gemmatimonadaceae bacterium | reverse complement strand
GATTATCTGCTCAAGCCGTTCGGCGCCAATCGGCTACACGCCGCTCTCGACCGAGTGAAGCGAAACCTCCGCGACGACAGCGATGTATCCGTTGCACAGAGAGCGCAGGCCGCGTTTGCGAAGCAGGGCGGACTTACCCGCATCTTCGTCCGCGATCGCGGCAGAATAATCCCCATCGCCGTAGACGACATCGATCGTCTCGAGGCGGAAGACGACTACGTCGGCGTTCACGTCAGCGGAAAACGATATCTCGTCTATCTCGGAATGGCCGAATTCGAGGCTCGCCTCGATCCTGCCCGCTTCGTGCGAATTCACCGCTCGCACATCGTGAATCTCGACAAGGTGGCGGCATTCCTGCCGCAGGACGGCGCACGGCTCGCAATCGAGATGAAAGACGGGACGAAGCTGATGGCCAGTCGAACGAGGGCCCGGGAGCTCAAGCACCTCGCCATCTAACCGAAGTTCAGCGAGGTGGCGTACGCCGCTTCCGATCACTGTCTTCGCGGGTGTTGCTCGGGTCCTCGACCGTGAGGTGGCGCATTCCGATCCCTAATACTAATGTTCGCGAAAGACCCCTGAAGTTGTCTCTTCTCGCCTTTCGGATGGCCCCGCTGTGAATAAGGCTTCCGCCCCAGTGGACGACAATGAATCGAATCTGGTCCCCCGTATTCGCCGTGGAGACGAGGCCGCATTCGAGTTGCTTTATCTGGCTCACCACGACGAGCTGTGGCGCTTCGCTTACGCTCACGTTCGCTCGCGGGACGTAGCAGAGGAGCTGGTCCAGGACGTGTTTCTCGCCGTCTGGGGAACACGCGCGACATGGGAAGTCAACACGCGTGTGCGAGCGTGGCTGTACGCGTCGGTTCGCCATCTGGCGCTGAATTACCTTCGGCATGAGCGAGTGGTCACGCGAACGACCGGCGCGAATGCGCGCGCGCCAGGAGGGGGAGCGTGGGAAGGTAGTCGAGCTTCGGTCGCGATCGGCCAAACGTCTGGAAGCGCCAGGGTCGATGCCACGACGATGGGCACGCCTCCGACGGACCCGCAGCTCGCGCTCGAAGCCGAGGAAATCGACCAGGCGGTCGTCCACGCGATCGCCGAGCTTCCCGAACGGCGGCGCATCGCCATGACGCTTCGCTGGAAACATGACATGTCATCGCTCGAGATCGCGCGTGTGCTTGGCACAACTCCGGAAGCGGTCCGGACGCTGTTGAGCCGAGCTCGCGCCGACCTCGTCTCCCTGCTCGAGCTCGCCCGCCACTAAGTCGCGTTCGTAGCGAAGTGTAACGCTGCGGCTGTTCGCGGTACGTACATGTGTGGAACATGTTCGAGATCGCAGTCTGCCCGTCCGCAACCGTGTCTGATCGGATGCCGGGCGACGACATCGACACCGAGCTGCTCGATCGCTATCTGGCGCACGAATGCACGGAGGCGGAGGACGCTATTGTCCGCCGCCATCTGATGGCGCGCCCCGACCTCGCCGTGGCGTTAGCCTCGTTTCTGGCGGATCTGGAAGAAGAGCGGTCACGTCCAGCTGCACCCGATGCCCGAGAATCCTGGGTGCGGTTGCGAGGCCGGATGCGCGAAACCGAGAGTGATTCGCATACTCTTCCCGGTGCTTCCTCGAGAGGCCGTCAGGTCGCGGGCTCGAAAGGGCGCCATCTCTTCGCGCTTCTGCCGTCGCGCCGGAATGGCTCCGGCTGGCGAATCATTGTCGCGACGGCAGCCGCCGGCCTCGTCATTGTCTCCGTATTTCGCGTTGCGCGTAAGGACACAGCCCCGGCGGAGTCCCGCCCTCCTGAGGAAACTTTCGCCACCGCCAATCGAGAGCGCGCCGAGCTCCGGCTCTCCGATGGAACACGCATTCGTCTCGCGCCAGCGAGTCATATACGTGTCGCTGCCGACTACGGCGAAAAGGAACGCTCCGTGTACCTTGAAGGTCAGGGATACTTCGAGGTGAAGCACGACGAGAGCCGCCCGTTCATCGTTTACGCGGGGACGGCGATCGCGCGCGACGTTGGGACCGACTTTGCAGTGCGCAGTTACGCTGAGGATCGGGCCGTGCAGGTCGTGGTCCGCAGCGGAGCGGTCGCCATGAGCGGCGTCGGCCGTCTCGATGCAGGCGATGTCGGTCGCCTCGGAATCGACGGCACCTCGAGCCTCACGCACGGCGTCGCCGTCGACGCACTTCTCGCGTGGCTCGATGGCCGCCTCGTGTTCCACGACGCGCCACTCGCCACCGTGATCGCCGAGCTGCGGCGCTGGCACGACGCCGACGTGCAGCTCGCCGATCCAAGACTCGGTACGCTCCCGTTCACGGGAGTACTGACCGACGTCTCGTTTCGCTCGTCGGTCGATCTCGTCGCGGCCACGCTCGGTCTTCGAGTGCAGCGCGCCGGCGAGCGCGTCACGCTGGAGAGGATCGGCGGCCTGACGCCATCCTCGCATTCACCCGCCGCGGCCCGCCGCGCGCGATAACACCAATGCCCGTAACCACGTTGTGTCATGATCATCGCGATCAATCGCCCCAGCATTCGGGAGGAAGCTACATGCAGTCTCTAATTCGTACGACCATCGCACGGTCGCTCATGGCAATCACCCTGCTCACCGTGAGCTCTGTCGCGGTAGCCCAGCAGCCGTTCGTCACGCGGCAAACCACCTACATCGTTCGTTTCGCCTCGGCCATCGACGAGAGTGACGCGCCCGTCCTCCTACGACAGGCGATCACCCTTCAGCTTCACGACGTGACACTCGAACACGCCCTCCAGCAGATCGCGTCTCGCGCCGGCGCGGCGCTCTCGTACAGCAGGGCAGTGGTGCCTCTTGACCGCGTCGTCTCAATCGACGTGCGCAACGGCAGCGTCCTGAGCGCCTTTTATGAATTGCTCGCGGACGTCAACGTCGAGTTGTGGGTATCCACTGATGGACACTTGGCCCTCGTACCTGCGACGTCAGCTTCGGTTCATGCCGACGTCAGTGGCAACATCACCGGCCACGTCACCATAGCCGGTACCACTGAGCCGGTGAGCGACGCGACGGTCTCGGTGGGCGGCACGCGCCTCCGCGCCTCGACTGGCTCCGATGGCACCTATTCGATCGCCGGCGTGCCGGAGGGTCCGCATACAGTCTACGTCCAGCGCATTGGGTTTTCACGCGACAGCGCCGCCGTTGTGGTGACGACCAGCGAGACGGTGACTGCCAACTTCTCGCTTCGTGTGCTGGCGGTCAGTCTTAGCGAAGTGGTCACCATCGGCTATGGGACACAGCGCCGTCGCGATCTCACCGGTGCTGTTGGGTCAGTAACTTCGGATCAGATTCAAAGCATCCCGGTGGCGTCCGTGGAGCAGGCACTGCAAGGGAGAGTGGCCGGCGTTCAGGTGACCACCGGCAGCGGCCAACCCGGTACGAGCGCCGCGGTAAGAATTCGCGGCGGCAACTCCATCGCGGCAGGCAACGATCCGCTGTACGTCATCGATGGGGTTCCGATCGCAGCCAGTGCCGACGGCACGAACACCTTTACGCTCGAGACTCAGGGTGTGAGCGGTATGAATCCCCTCGCCGCGCTCAATCCATCCGACATCGAATCCATCGACATACTGAAGGATGCATCGGCGACGGCGATCTACGGTGCACGCGCGTCGAACGGCGTCATCCTGATTACCACCAAGCGCGGGCGCTCGGGAGAGAACACAGTAACGCTCAATGCCTACCATGGCATGCAGGCAGTGCGGCATCGGCTCTCGCTTCTCAATGCGCAGCAGTTCGCCGATTATGCCAACGCCGCCCGCGTGAACGGCGGTCAGCCTCCGCTATATACGGCGGCAGAGATCGCCGCGCTTCCTAACACCGACTGGCAAGACGCAATCTTCCGATCTGCTCCGCTCACCAACGTCGAGGCGTCGTTCTCAGGCGGTGACAATGACACGCACTACTATGTCTCCGGGAACCTGCTCCGGCAGGACGGTGTCATTCTGAACACCAATCTCAATCGTGGCTCCGTGCGTCTCAACCTCGATCAGGACATCAGCAGCCGGTTCCGGGTTGGTAATCGCTTCACCTTGAGTCGCTCACAATCGAACCTGATGCCGAATGGTGGCGGTGGCCAGGAGGTTTCCTCCGTCCTGCTCAACGCATTGACCGCTCCGCCAACGCTCGGCGTGCTCGGGTCCGGCAGCGAGTTCTTCATCGGGGAGAACCCTGCTACCGGTCGGATCTTCTCGAATCCTGTCGGGGCTGCCACGCTGATCACCAATCAGGAGCAGCAAAACCGCTTCGTCGGCAATGTGTTCGGCGAGTATGACCTGCTTCCCCAATTGACATTCAGGTCGTCATTCGGAGCCGACTACCTGTCCTCGATGCAGGACTTTTATTCTCCATCGACGACCTACCCGGGCGTGACCACCGGCGGCTATGGAAGTCGCGGCTCGCTTGCGGTGACGACATGGCTCAGTGAGAACACGCTGCACTTCAAGCCGGGACAGATCGGCATGCTGCACGCAGTGGATCTGCTCGGCGGCGTCACCCTCCAGCGCACCAACTCCGATAACGTGGCGGGCACGGGGCAGAACTTCGTCACCGACGCGCTCGCGCAGAACGGACTCAACACCGCTGGAACATTCATCGGGGTCTGGACGGGGGCGCCACATTCATCGCTCGCTTCCTATTTCGCCCGCGCGAACTGGAACCTCGTCGACCGGTTCCTCTTCACTGTCACCGAACGCGTCGATGGGTCCTCTAAATTCGGCTCCGGTAACCAGTACGGTTACTTCCCGTCCGCTGCAATCGCCTGGCGCTTGTCAGACGAGTCGTTCGTGAGGCGACTTGGATGGTTCGACGATCTGAAGCTGCGCGCGAGTATTGGAAAAACCGGGAACCAGGACATCGGTAACTACCGGGCGCTCGCGACGCTGGGCAGCTCCACTTACCTGTTCAACGGCGTCAAGGTCGTCGGCTACAGCCCGAGTACATTGGCCAACCCCAATCTCAAATGGGAGAGCACCAGTCAGGGCAACATCGGACTCGACGTCTCCCTGCTGCGAAGCCGACTGCTGCTCACCGGCGATGTCTACAATAAGACAACCCGGGATCTTCTCCTCGAGGTCGCCGTCCCCGCCAACCTCGGCTACAGCTCACAGCTTCAGAACATCGGCAGCGTTCGCAATCGCGGCGTCGAGCTTTCTCTCAACACCGTGAACACCACTGGGGCGCTCGGGTGGACCTCCGGGTTCAACATCGCCTGGAACCGCAACAAGGTGCTCAACATCGGGGCGGACTCGCAGATCGTTGGGCCAGTCGGCGTCGGCGCGGGGGCCAATCAGAACCCCACCATTCTCAAGGTGGGACAGCCGATCAACTCGTTTTACGGTTACGTCTACAGCGGCATGTCGAACGGGCAGCCGACGTACGCGGATCTCAACGGCGATGGTGTGATCTCGACCGCGGACCAGCAAATCATCGGCACCGCGGAGCCCACATACACGGGTGGCTTCACCAACGATTTGACATTCGGGAACTTCGGCCTCTCGGTCTTCCTCCAGTTCTCGCAGGGAAACAAGATCTACAACATCACGCGAGCACTGCTCACCAATGATGCCGGGAACAACAATCAGCTCACCGATGTGCTACCCGCACAAAGCGCAGGGGCCAACGGCATACCGATCCCGAAAATCGGCAACACTTACGACACACGACCATCTACACTGTTCGTCGAGGATGGCTCGTACATTCGTGGCAAGAGCATCCGCCTCGGTTACCGCCTGCCGTCATCGCTGCTCCATTCGACGCGGGCCGGCCATCTTCAGAACGCGGAGATCTATCTGAGCGCGCAGAACTTCTTCACCAAAACGAAATACACCGGGTATGATCCGGAGGTGAGTGAGTATGCCACCAGCGTCCTCGCTCAGGGCATCGATTTCGGCACGTATCCCCAGACACGACAGTTCATCTTCGGCTTTACTACCGCTTTCTAGCGCGACGGAGTCACGCGAATCCTATGAATACCAATAATCTTCTCAACTCGTTGCGCCGGAAGACCGCGATTCTAAGCTGTCTCACCGCACTGTCGGTCGCGGGCTGCGATCAATTTCTCGAGCCCAAGCCCACCGACGTACTCGCACCCGAAAACTTCTACCGGTCGGCCGCTGACGCGGTCTCGGCTGTCAACTCGGTATACGCGCAGTCACAGTGGGTGTACTTCTGGGTCTGGTACGAGTCCGACGTTGCCTCGGACGACGCCTTCGCCACCCCGAACTACGGGGCGGACGGACACCAGCTCGCATCCTATACCTTCGATCCGACGCTCTGGTCGATCGACGACCTGTGGACCAACGCCTACATCACGATCAACAAGGCGAACATCGTCCTCGACCGTGTACCACCGATCGTAATGGATGTCACCGAGCGCAATCGCGTGCTCGGCGAGGCGCACTACCTGCGCGCGCTGATGTACTTCCAGCTTGTCCGGATGTTCGGCGACGTCCCGTTGATGGAGCACGAGGCGAAGTCGGTGGCCGATGCCAAGATCGCCCGAACCCCAACCGCTCAGATCTATGCTTTGATCGTGAGTGACCTGCAGACAGCGATGGCCGATCTTCCGCCGTCTTACTCCGGAGCGGACCTTGGACGCGCCACTTCCGGCGCCGCGACTTCGCTGCTCGCGAAGGTCTATCTCAATCAGAAGGACTACAACAACGCGGCCAAGTCCGGCGGC
>JADGQU010000443.1 GCA_017881545.1 Gemmatimonadaceae bacterium | reverse complement strand
CTCTGCCGCCGGGCGGGTCCCGATGGATGGTCGGTCGCCGAAATTCTCGAGCACTTGCGGATGGTGGAATCAGGAGTAGCGCGGCTGATCACCAAGCGCGTCGGTCAGGCGAGAGAGGCGGGCCTGGGTGAAGAAAAATCGACGTCGTCAGTCATGCCGACGTTCGAGCCGTTCACTGCCAGGCTCGAGGCCGCCGTCCTGCAAGCGCCGGCGGCAGTGCAGCCGCGCGCCAACGTGGACATCAACGAAGCTCTAGATGGTCTCGAGAGCTCCCGCGAAGCTCTTCGCGCCGCCGTCGTCT
Source organism: Gemmatimonadaceae bacterium (assembly GCA_017881545.1). Taxonomy (GTDB): domain Bacteria; phylum Gemmatimonadota; class Gemmatimonadetes; order Gemmatimonadales; family Gemmatimonadaceae; genus UBA4720. The sequence goes on along the minus strand of JADGQU010000443.1, from coordinate 2,338 downwards.
CGGCGAGCGGACTCTCACTCGGCGATATTAAGCACACCCATCCGGTTTTAGGCGAACTCGATCTTTATCAGTGGCTCATCTTCGTCGGCCAGCACGAGGGCCGGCACAAGAAACAGATCGAGCGGACACTCAAATCAATTCCCACATGAAAAAGCATCCCGTCAGGATCATGGCGCTCGCGGTCTCCTTTATCGCGCTCGCGCTTACTACCGCGGCCGTCCGAACCTCTCGGAGCGATACGGCAGCGAAGAAGCCGATCATCACCGTGTACAAGGATCCGAGCTGTGGCTGCTGCAAGAGCTGGATCGAGCACTTGATCAAACACGGGTACCGCGTCGACGTGAAGGACACCCCCGAAATGACGGAGATCAAGCACACGCTGGGTGTTCCGTCTGGTTTAACGGCGTGTCACACCGGGATAGTGAACGGATATCTGATCGAGGGCCACGTGCCCGCGGCTGACATCGATCGACTTCTGGCACAAAAGCCGAAGATCGCGGGTCTCGCCGTTCCAGGAATGCCGATGGGATCTCCCGGAATGGAAGGCGGGACGCCGCAGCACTATCAGGTGCTCACGTTCGACAAGAGCGGGAAGACGACGGTTTTCGCGAGCCACTGAACGCACGCGGTAGAATCAGCGACCAGGTCCAACCGACCGTCGTCACTCACCCAATCCGTGAAGCGCGACGGTCGTGCCCTACTTCTTCGGCCCGGGTGCATTCTGCCCGCCCTGATGAAGCACCAATCGCGTCACCTTGCCGGCAGGGTCTTTCTCGAACGTGATCTGCGCGTCGACCTCCTTGAGAAAAAACTCCGTCGGAGCTTCGGCGAATAGCTGAAACCTCGGCTGGCCGGTGGCTTGCGCGTAAAGGGACGCCCCTTCGCGCGTGATGGTGATAGCGAAGGTCGGAGCAAGCTGGTATACGCCGACGTAGGTATCGAGAACCGCGGCATCTACAGAGATCTCGGTGCGCGCCTTCGTCGAAGGCGGTGGCGCGAGTGGGGCGCGTTCGTCGAGGAGATGGAAGCCGATATCGTCGGGTGAGACCGACTGGTTCGAGAGGACGATGGCGCCGCGATTGTTCGCCTGATCGAATCCGATGAAGGTGCGATAGCCGCCCGTCCCGCCGTTGTGCCAGACGATGGGGAGCCCGAACGCGGTTAGAATGTGCCAGTTGAGGCCGATGCGCATCTGAGCGCCGTTGACATCACGCCGCGCGAAATGCGTCGTGGCAAGCACTCGTCCGAGCGGCGCGCTGGTACTGTCGAGATTTGCCGCGAGGAACTTCAACATATCGTTGACGGTGGAGCGGAGCGCACCGGCGCCGGCGAGAGTCGGCAGGTCCCAGTTTGCGACGACTTCACCGCTCGCAGAATGTCCGGGGGCGAGCCGGCTCTTCATCCCGGGACTCAGGGTGATTCGCGTGTCGTTCATTCCCAGCGGCCGAAGAATCCGGTCCGTGACGAGATTCTCGTAGCTCTTTCCGGACCTGAGCGCGAGCGCGTGACCGAGGAGTCCGACGCCGAGATTGGAGTACTCGTACTGCGCACCAATGTCCCGCGTCAGCTCGTAGCTGGATAGAAAAGCGTACATCTGCGCGACCGTGTAGTCGGCATACGGGTTGTTGTTGTCCGCCGGAGTGAAATTGGTCGGCATTCGAGGCAGGCCGGATGACTGAGTGGACAGATCGAGCAAGGTGATCTGCTTGCCATTCCTCGAGGGGATCCGCACCGACTTCGGAAGATACTTCGCGACCGGATCGTCGAGCTTGACCTCGCCCCTCGCGACCATGTCAGCCAGGAGCGAGGCCGTGAAGACCTTCGTGATCGAGCCAATCTCGAATACCGTGTTGCCATCGAGCGGCACCCCGGGCGCTCCCGAGGAGCCGGCGGCGTAGATCCGCGGCCGGCCGTGATCCAGAGTGGCGGCGACAATTCCCACCGCGCGTTTGGTATCGATCCTGTTCTGCAGAATGGCGCGGATCGCCGAGTCGGAGGGAACAGTGACCTGCGCCCGGAGTTGCGGCGTCGCTATCGTCGCGAGCGCGGCGAGAGTCGGCAGGAGAGCGAAACACTTCGGCTTGAAAATCATTGCATTCCGTGGAAGAGGCTGTGTTGGAAGCTACGCGCGCAAAAGCGACCCAGCCACACAGGTCAGGTGGATAGAACGCACGCCTGATAAGCGTGAGGTCGGTAGCTCAACTCTACCCAGGCATGGGCGCAAGGCTCGTTTATGGCTCACGCTCAGCGCAGATTAGCGACGTCGCCGTGCTCGGACGAGTTCTGCGGCGTTTGGCGGCTAAATCACGGAGGAGAGCATGACCCCGGTGCACCGATC
>JADGQU010000124.1 GCA_017881545.1 Gemmatimonadaceae bacterium | reverse complement strand
GGAATCATGCGCCGGCTACGTCGCATGCGGCTGCACCAGGTCATACGCGAGGGAACGCCCGACGCTCACCAGCAGAAGGGGAGAACTCCGACGATGGGCGGCTTGATCATCCTCGGCGCGACGCTCATCAGCACGCTGCTCTGGGCACGTCTCGACAACCGCTACGTGGTCATCGCGATGATCTGCATGGCGTGGATGGGCGCGATTGGCTTCCTGGACGACTATCTCAAGCTCAAGCAGAAGCTCGCCGGGCGGAAAAACACCGGCCTAGTCGAGAAATACAAGCTTGTTGGGCAGGTGACGCTCGGATTCGCCGTCGGCTACTACCTGTGGAAGTACCCGCTGTCGAGTCTTCCCGGCGCGTCGACGACGCTGCCGTTCTACAAATACATCCTGATCGTCCCGCTCACGGCGGGTATGGGATGGGTGTACGTGCTGTTCGTGACGTTCGTGATGACCGGAACGAGCAACGCCGTCAATGTTACCGACGGCCTCGACGGATTGGCCGCGGGTCTGACTGCGATCGCGGCACTGACCTTTGCGTTCTATGTCTACCTCGTGGGTAACATAAGAATGAGTCAGTACCTGCACATCTATTTCCTAAAGGGCTCCGGAGAGCTGACGGTTTTCTGCGCAGCGCTCTTGGGGGCATGCATCGGATTTCTCTGGTACAACACGCATCCAGCCGAAGTCTTTATGGGCGACACGGGGTCGTTGGCGCTCGGCGGCGCGCTCGCCGCTGTCGCCATTCTCGTCAAGTCTGAATTCCTCCTGCTGCTCGTCGGCGCCGTGTTCGTGGCCGAGATGATGTCGGTGATCATTCAGCGCTTCGTGTTCAAGTATCGCAAGCGGCGTTACGGAATCGAGTACGCGCGCGAGCACCGGGTATTCAAACGGGCGCCGCTTCATCACCACTTCGAGGTGAAGGGTTGGGATGAAGCTCAGGTCGTGGTCCGTTTCTGGATCCTCGGCGTGTTGGCCGCCTTCATTGCGCTGAGCACGCTGAAGTTGAGATGACTCCGCGCGAGCTCGTGCCGCGCGAGGGCGAGATCGCCGTCGTCGGCCTCGCCCGGAGCGGTCGTTCCGTGGCGCTGCTCCTGCGGAAGCACGGCTACAACGTTTACGCCTCGGACGTAGTGTCATCGCCCGACACCGGCCGCGTCGCGGAGGAGCTGCGCGCCCAGGGCGTGGTGGTCGATGTCGGGAGGCACGATCTGGAGCGTCTCGCGCGCGCTGCGCTCGTCGTCGCCAGCCCTGGTGTTCCTCCCTCGGCGCGCCCGCTGGCGTTCGCCCGGGAGAAGGGCATTCCCATCGCGAGTGAGGTCGAGGTCGCGCTCACCTTCCTCGAGGGTCCACGCATCATCGCCGTCACCGGCACCAACGGCAAGACGACAACGACCGCCCTCATTGCGCACCTCCTGCGCGGACTGGACATCGAAGCAGTCGAGGCCGGCAACATTGGAACGCCACTCGCGGAGATCGCGGCCCGCGAGCAGCAGCCGAAGTGGATTTCGCTCGAGATGTCGTCGTTCCAGCTGCACGATACCCCGAGCCTCAAGCCCGCGGTGGGAGTGCTCACCAACCTGAGCCCCGATCACCTGGATCGGTATTCGACCGTCGAGGAATATTACGCCGACAAGGCGCGTCTCTTCGCCAACGCCGACGCGGAGTCGCTCTGGGTCGTGAACAAGGACGACAAGGCGGTGATGCGCATGGTGCGCGACGTCGGCGGCCACAAGTATGCATACTCGCTCGCGAAAAAAGCCGAGGCGTCGCTCGATTTGCACACCGGCCAGCTCGTGGTGTTGGGGGCGCCGCTGCTGGCGCGTCAGGATCTGCCGCTACTCGGCCAGCACAACGTCGCGAATGCGCTGGCGGCGTCGCTGGCGGTGATGGTCGCGGACCGCTCCCATCAGACGCAGCAAGCGAGGAAGGGAATAGCGCAGGCGCTCAGGACCTTTCGCTCTCTTCCGCACAGACTGGAGCTCGTGGGGGAATTCGGCGGAGTGCAGTGGATCAATGATTCGAAGGCAACCAACGTCAGCTCGACAGCAGTCGCAATTGACGGTATGGAGCGTCCGACCGTCCTATTGCTCGGGGGCAGACACAAGGGAGAGACCTATACGTCGCTGGCGGATGCGGTGAAGAGAAAAGTGAAGCGGGTGATCGCCTACGGAGAGGCGGCGACGATTATCGCAACGGATCTTCGTCCCGTGGTGGACGTCGTGCGGCTCGGCTCCGACTTCGACGAGGTCATCCAGGCCGCGCGTGCGGCAGCAAGCGCGGGCGAGGCGGTGCTGCTTTCACCGGCGTGCTCGAGCTACGACATGTTCTCGAACTACGAGGAAAGAGGCGAGCGGTTCCGCGCGCTCGCGGCGAAGGAAGCGTAATGGAAGCGACAGCGAATCTGGTGCACCGCTGGCACATGGGCTTCGAGGCGCGCGCTCTCGTCATCCTTACCGGCGTTCTGCTGGCGTTCGGACTCGCGACCGTTTACAGCGCGAGCGCGATCGTCGAGATGCAGGCGGGCCAAGGTCACGCGCACCTTCTCATCAGGCAGGTAGTGGGGATGGCCATCGGCGTCACTCTCTTCGCCATCGCCGCGAAGATGGACGCGGAAGTCTGGGAGAAATGGGCGTGGCCCATCATGATCCTCTCGCTCGTGCTCCTCATGGTCGTGATCCTTCCGTTCACGGCGACTATCGCCCCCCGGGTTCATGGCTCCCGCAGATATCTGCTCGGCGGGTCATTTCAACCGTCGGAGCTGGCCAAGCTTGCTGTGATCGTCTGGACGTCGATGCTGATGATCAAGAAAGGACCGGCACTAAGACGGCTCACCAAGGGCATTCTGCCATTTCTCGTGGTCATTGGAGCGCTCGACATCCTCGTGATGCTCGAGCCGGATGTCTCGACCGCGATGATGTTCACGCTGGTGATGGGAATCATTTTGTTCGCCGGCGGTGTGCGCATCGGACACTTCGTGGCGCTGGGCGTGCTGCTCATACCGCTGCTGTACGTAAGAGTTGAGCGGCTCAACTACGTCCTGCTCCGGATGTCGGCATTCTTCGACCCCGGCGCGGCGCCGCTCGAGGTGAACTATCAGCTCCGACAGTCGTTGATAGCGGTGGGGTCGGGTCAGATTTTCGGCGTGGGATTCGGCAAAGGACGCCAGCAGTACGGCTTTCTGCCATTTGGCTACGACGATTTCATCGCCGGACACATCGGGGAAGAGTGGGGATTCGTTGGGCTCGCGCTCCTCGTGATCGCGTTTGCCCTTTATGCGGCGCTCGGCTTCAGGATCGCCCGAAAGGCGAGGACTCCGTTCCTCCAACTCGTGGCGGTGGGTTTGACGGTTACCATGGTGCTGACCGCGTATCTTCATATCGGTGTGGCAACGGGATTGCTTCCCACCACCGGACTGACGCTACCGTTCATCTCCTATGGCCGCTCGAATCTGGTTCTCTCGCTTCTCATGACTGGAATCCTCGTCAACATCGGCAGTTCCCGTGAAAAGGTATTTGGCGGAGCAGCGACTGATCCACTCGCTCTTCGCGCGCTCCCGGCTAGATGAGGATCATCTTCGCGGGCGGCGGTACGGGTGGACACCTTTACCCGGGACTCGCGATCGCGCGCGCCCTCAAAAAAGCTGATCCCCGGGTCGAGCCCTTTTTCATCGGAGCTCGGCGCGGGATCGAGCGCGACGTGCTGCCGCAGGTTGGATGGGCGTTCGAGCTGCTCGACCTGCACCCGCTCTACCGGGCACGTCCGTGGGAGAACTGGAAGACGGTCCGGGGCGCGATGAGCGCGTGGCAAAGGATCGCCGGCGAGGTGCGGAGCGAGCCACCGGCCTGCGTCGTCGCAACCGGAGGATACGCATCCGGGTTGGCGTTGGCGTACGCGACGACGCACAAGATTCCCATCGTTCTCCAGGAGCAGAACACCTTTCCCGGCATCACGACGCGCTTCTTCAGCCGCTTCGCCGCTCAGGTGCACCTCGGTTTTCCCGAGGCCAGGCGACACATCTCTCCGTCGAAGACCACCGAAGTATTCGATTCAGGGAATCCGATCGAGCCGCCGCCGGCCGACGCCTTCGAGAAGGCGCCCGCGCGGGTCAAATGGGGATTCCCCTCAACTGGCGGGACCGTTTTGCTTGTGTACGGTGGCAGTCAGGGGTCAAAGGCGATTAACGACGCCGTCGCCGCGTGGGTCGACCGCGGCCTTCCCCCCGACCTCTTCGTGATCTGGGCGACGGGCAAGACGAACTACGACGATCTCGCGCGCTACGACAGCGCGCGCATCAAGGTGAGAGCGTACATCGCCCCAATTTCCGAAGCGTACCGCGCGGCGGATTTCGCGCTTTCGCGCGCCGGTGCAATGGCGACCGCGGAGCTTTGCGCTTGGGGAATTCCCGTAATCGTGGTCCCCCTTCCCACCGCCGCCGCAGATCATCAAACGGCTAACGCCAAGGCATTGGTTGCTGCGGGAGCGGCGGAGATGATTCGGCAATCCGACCTCAATACAGATTCGCTCTCGAGCGCCGTCGAATCGATGCTTTCGAATCCCGCGAAGCTTGCCGCCATGCGGGCGAAGGCGCTCGAGCGCGCGAGGCCCACGGCCGCGGCCGACATCGCCCAGCACATTCTTCGTCTCGTCGAGCGCGAGCAAACGCGGCGCTGACGCGAGTCGGAATGCCGATCGACACCGCTGATGACTCACCCTGAAACCGGCGACCAGCGCCCGGTTCACTTCGTCGGAATCGCCGGCGCCGGAATGCGCGCGCTCGCCGAGCTGCTCGCTCGGCGCGGGCTTGCAGTGACGGGCTGCGACGCGAATCCGGGCGCGACGGACGATCTGGAGGCGCTCGGCATCAGCGTCGCCAGAGGACACAGCCCCGATCACGCAGAAGGCGCGCGAGAGCTGATCGTCACCTCGGCGATGTCGAAGAATCATCCCGAGCTCGTTCGTGGGCGTGATCTCGGTATTCCGATTACGCGACGGGCCGAAGCGCTTGGACGCGCCGTCGCGGGCGGACGAGTCGTCGGTATCGCCGGCACACACGGCAAGACGACGACGACCGTGATGACGACAGCTGCGCTCGCTGCCGCGGGGCTCAAGCCGACCGGAATCGCGGGCGGACGCGTCGGCGAATGGAAGGGGAACCTCCACTACGAATCGGACGAGCTGTTCGTCGTCGAAGCCGACGAATACGACCGATCCTTTCTTTCGCTGTCGCCGACCGTGGCCGTGGTGACGAACGTGGAAGCCGATCACCTCGACATCTATCGCGACCTCGAGGATATCAGGACGACATTCTCGCGCTTCGTTCGTGACGCCGCCGCAATCGTCCTTTGCGACGACGACGCGGGGGCGAGGTCGCTGGATCTTCCGGCCAGCGCCGAAGTCATCCGGTACGGGATCAAGTCCCGCGATGCGCGCCTGGTCGCGAGCGACGTGCGCTCGGACGGACCTTCGACGACCTTTTCCGTCAGCTACGACGGGCGCCCGCTTGGGGATGTCGCTCTGCGGGTGCCGGGCTACCACAACGTGCAGAATGCTCTCGCCGCGATCGGCGCCGGCTTTGCGCTGGGCGTCACGCTCGACTCGATGCGCGAGGGACTTCTCCAGTTCGGCGGAGTGGATCGCCGCTTCCAGCGCCTTTGCGATGTCGCGGGGGTGACGATCGTGGACGACTACGCGCACCATCCGACCGAGATCGTGGCGACGCTCCAGGCTGCCCGCACCTCGTATCCTGGGCGCCGCATCGTAGCCGCATTTCAGCCCCACCTCTTCTCGCGCACGCGGGACTTTTCAGAAGCCTTCGGCATCGCCCTCTGCGGGGCCGACTGCGTGTTTCTGGCGGACATATATCCCGCGCGCGAGCAGCCGATCGAAGGAATCACGTCCGATCTCGTGGCGTCGGTGATGAAGCGCCTGGGCCGCGCCCCGGCATGGGAAGGAGCGCGCGCCGAGCTGGCGGAGGCGCTCACCCAATTCGTGCGCGAAGGAGATGTGGTGATCACGATTGGCGCCGGCGACATCACGCGCACCGGGCCGGAGCTCAAGGCCCTCCTGGAGAAGCGGAAATGATCTTTCCGGAGAGACTCGGCAGGCCGGGCTGGAAGGTGCTGGCGGGACTCTTTCTAGTCGGAGTCATCATGGCTGGCGCGTGGGGCGCGCGGGCCGCCGCGCGGCAGATGGCGTTCTTCCGGGTGCGCGCCGTCGAAGTCAAAGGCGTCCGCTATCTCCAGCCGAACGAGATCGTTTCTCGACTGCGGATCGATACCGTCGCATCGCTGTGGGACGATGTCGAGCCATATCGCAATCGTATCATGCGCCATCCCCAGGTATCAGCCGTCACTATCACCCGGCGGATGCCGGGCACGCTGGTGGTGACGATAAAGGAGAATCTTCCGGTGGCGTTGATTCAAACCTCGGCCGGATTGCTCCCGTATGATTCGATGGGCAAGCAGCTGCCGATCGATCCCGCGCGCACGAATCTCGACCTTCCAATTGTTGCGACAACCGATCCCGTTCTTCTTAAGCTCGTCGGAGCGATCCGCGCGGCTCAGCCGCGGGTGTTCGCGCGCCTTGAAGAAGTGAGGCGAACGGGCAGGGATGAAATCCTGCTCACGCTTTCGCGTGGCGCGCGCGAGGCCGGCGCCACTGGCGACACGGCGGCGCCGGAGAGTCGAACATTGCGCGTGCGTGTTCCGGTAGGACTGTCAGTAGAGC
>JADGQU010000442.1 GCA_017881545.1 Gemmatimonadaceae bacterium | reverse complement strand
GCGCGCGGCGGGTAAAGGGGCTCGGGCAGCCCGATCGCATAGCGCAGCGCCGACCGCGGCAACCCGAAGTGCTGCTGCGCCTGCTCGAACACGTGCTCCTCGCCGCCCCGGCGCAGCGCGGCGCGCCGAACCTTCTTCGCCTCTCGCAACGGAATGGTTCCCGCTGGGTCGAGCAGGAATGGCTCGGCCCGATCCAGCCGCGTCAGCAGATCGACGATGAAGTCGAACGCCCTCACCATGTAGATACCGACATCATCGTCGCTCAGGTCCCAGCGGCTCTTCTCCTCAACGAGATGGAAAATCCGTTGCCACGACTCGGTGTCGGCGACGTAAACCATTCCGCGAAAGATTCGCCGGTTCGTGGGCGTGCTGAAGATCGTCGGGCTCAGAATGCGATCGAGATGTTCGTCGGAATGCGAGTGATCGCGAAGGATCAGTTGCTTGGCGGTCCGGCTGAAGCGCTCGCCGATGTGCGTGTCGAAGCGGCTCTCCCAGTAGCTGTGCCCGAGCGCAGCCGTGGACGATGTGATCGTGAGCTGGTGCGGTACGAAGTAGTTGTGCGCGACCGAGTCGGCGGCGAGGTGCGCGAGGTAGCCGAGCCCGAACGAGCGAAGTGCGTCTGACTCGGCGTTGTTGTGGATCTCGAATCCCACGTTCCACGAATGACAATGCCGGCCCGCGGCGGCGTATTTCTTCGCCATGCTCGTGTCTGCGGCGATCGACCCGTAAAGAAAATCGTACGGGAATGCCGAGAGGAGCTCGGCGATGCTGGAAGGAAGAAGCGAGAGTGAGCGCATGACCGCCTCTCCCAGGAAAATGTGCGTCCCGGGAGTCCAGGCATGCGCAATGGCTGGCGTTAACACCAGCGCCAGCAGCACGGCCAGCGCTATACGGCCGAGCCGCCGCACAACGCGCGACCTAGATCCCGATACGCTTACGCTGCCGCCGGACTGCTTTTCTCAGATCGTCCAGCTCGTCCTTCACGACGTTGTTGATCGCGTCGCGGGCGGTATCGACGTAGTCACGCACCTGCTCGACCATGTCGTCGACGGGAATCCGGTCGACCAGCTCCTCGCCACGATCTACGGCACTCTGGAATCCGCGTTTCGCGCGCGGGCCGGCCCAGCGGGCTCCCTCCGCGGCGCGATCGCCCGCCCACCTCGCGCCTTCGAGCCCACGGCTGCCGGCCCGTTTTGCGCCTTCCAGTCCGGCCAATCCCGCGAGCCCGGCACCACGTCCAGCGTACCTGACCAATGGTCCGATCGGCCTGCGGCCCGATGGTCCTCGCCTGAGCAGCAGGGTAATTCCGGCGCCGACCGCCGCGCCGATGATAGCGGCGGTCAGAAGGTCATACTGCGCCTCACGCGCCTCGTCCAGCTCCATTTCTGGGCCGGACGCGCGGGCGCGGTTTCTCCCCACCGTCGGCTCTGTCTTCGTCGTAGTCCCCATCGTTCCAATCCTCCTCGTCAAATGCCTGATTGATTCCCGTTTGCACGCCGCGAATCGTCGACGCAGTAGTTACGAAGGCCGACTCTGCCTCCTCCTGCACGACCTCAAGCAGCGCATTCAGCTGATTTATCCTGTCTTCCGCAGCGCTCGCGGCCTGCTGCAATCGCTGATTTACCGCCGCCACCGTCTGACTCACCTGCTGTATGTCTACGCGGAGCGAGGTCGAGATGTAGTCGACGTTGTCCGCGATCGCGCTCGCATGCCGCATCAACGGATTGATATCCCCGTAGACCTTGTCGAGCATGTCGCTGACTTTCTTGTAGCTCTTCCTGAAATTCCAGGCCGCCGGCACGAGCGCCACGGTAAGGATGATCACCGTGATTGTCATGACGCCGCTCGCCACGCTCGTGACTTTGCTCCACAATCCCGGCTCGGCCACGACCTGTTTCGTGTAGATCGTGTCCGGAAGAGCGCGGGCAGCCTGCAACAGCAGCTCAGCGCCGCTACCGATCCATCCCGTCATACGTGTGAAGTGTGCAAGGGAGAGGCCATTTATCGATTGGGTTTAGGTCACGGTACAAAGAGTGCTCAGTACGATATATTTTCGCAACAGATCTCACCACCGACCGTACTCAACATGCCAGCAGTCCAATTCGTCGTCGAGGGTGGTAGACCCCTCAGCGGCTCTATTCGACCCTCGGGAAACAAGAATGCGGCGCTGCCGATCGTGGCGGCCGCCCTGATTTCGCAAAGCAAGGTTCATCTCGAGAACGTACCGCGGATCCGTGACATCGAGACGCTGGTCGAGCTGATTCGCTCGGTCGGCGCCTCTATGGAGTGGGTCGGCCGGAACTCGCTCGATGTCCACGCCCAGGATCTGCGGCCCGCTGATCTCAATCCGGCGCTGTGCGCCAAGATCCGGGCGTCGATCCTTCTAGCCGCGCCTCTGCTCGCGCGCTGTGGACACGTGACACTCCCGCCACCCGGCGGCGACGTGATCGGCCGCCGAAGGCTCGATACCCACTTCCTCGCTCTCGAGCAGCTCGGCGCCCAGTTCACGCACGGCAAGATGATAGAGATGCGCGTCAACGGCTTCAAGGGCGCCGACGTGTTCCTCGACGAGCCGAGTGTGACCGCGACGGAGAACGCGCTCGTGGCGGCTTCTGCGGCGACCGGCACCACCGTTCTGCGGAACGCGG
>JADGQU010000123.1 GCA_017881545.1 Gemmatimonadaceae bacterium | reverse complement strand
GTAGTCGTGATCATCGGCATCCTGGCGGCGATCGCGATTCCGAAGTTCTCCAACACCAAAGACAAGGCGTACGTCGCGGCGATGAAGTCGGACCTCCGCAATCTCGCGACTTACGAAGAGCAGTACGCGGCCGACAACTCAGGTGCGTACTTCGGCGGCACCGCGACGATGGCCTCGCCGCTACAGGGCTTCTCCACCTCGCAGAACGTGACGATCATCGTCAATCAGCTCGCCGGCCCCCCGACCAGCTGGAACGCCACATCGACGCACTCGCTGTCGGCCAAGACGTGCGACAGCAATATCACGGCGGGTGGGTCGATCACCTGCACCTAGTACGCGTCGGAGAGACACTGCGGGCACGTTGGGCATCTTCAATACCGAGCAGGGAGCCGAGGGCTTGCAGCCAGTAACTGGAAGCTTTCATACTGACCGCTCCCTGCCTCGGATTGTGGATGCGCCGGCCGTAGTAGTCACTGCCTCCAGACAAAAGTGACGACAGACGTGGAAGGAAGCGCGTAGGAAAAGACGCTGCTCCTCGACCGAACCGCGAAGGTCTGCGCCCGAGCGGAGAGGTTGACCACAATCAGCACCTTGGATCCGTCGTCGGCATTGCGGAATGCGACGCTCGACAGAGAAGAATCGCTGCTCTCCGACGCAATCCGGTGCGCCCCCGGCCGCACGAATTTGCTGGCATGCGCGAGCGCGTAGTACTCGACGTTCCGCGCGTATCCCCCCGTCGTCGAACTGATCGTCACCACTCCCCGGCAGTTGCCGCAGCCGCCCAAATGCGGTCCGAACTTCTCGTCAAGCGCGAGATTCCAGAGCAGGACGCCCCGCGCCCAATTGCGGGTCGCGCCGATGATCAGCGTGTTGACGGTCCATTTCAGGTTCTCTTCGAATTTGGGACTCCACTCCCCGCCCGAGCATTCCGTGAAGTAGGTGTCCTTGTCGGGATGCGCATCGTGCACCTTGGATTGTGCGGAGACGTCGCCGGCGTAGCAGTGCCACGCTACACCCTGGATGTACTTCCGCGCGGCCGAGTCGGAGAGGACATCGAGCGGCTGCTGGGGAAGATCCCAGTTGTGGTCCCAGTCCCAGATCAACGTCTTGATTCCCGCGCGGGCGAACAGTGGGCCCATGTGATTCGCGATCACGTCTGCCCGCGCTCTCTGCTCCAGCTTCATTCCGGGGTAGTCGGCCGGCTCGAAGTTGGGCTCGTTCTGGAGCGAAATCGCGTAGATAGGAACTCCTTCCGCTTCGTATGCGTGAATGAACTTCACGAAGTAGTTGGCGAAGGAATCGTAGAACCCGGGCAACAGGGTTCCGGTGATCAGGCTATTGGTCGTCTTCATCCAACCGGGCGGGCTCCACGGGCTCGCCATCACCTTGAGCTCCGGGTTGATCGCGAGCGCGCGGCGAAGGAGCGGGAGTTTGTCGGCACGATCGGCGTCGATCGAGAAGTGCGCGAGCGCGGAGTCGGTCGCCTGCCCCGTCATGTCGTCGTAGCTGTAGTGGCGCAATGAGAAATCGGACGCGCCCATCGGGACGCGAATGAAGCTCAAGCCGATTCCGTTGCCGCGGCCGAACAGATCCTGCAGCAGGCCTTCCTGACCGTGCGCCGACATCCTGCGCTGAATCAGGTAAGCCGATGCATCGGTCATCGCCGCGCCGAAGCCCAGCATCCGCTGGTAGGACTTGCTTTCGTCGACGGTGATGGTCGGCATGCCGGGGGTTGTAGTCGTCCCGGGTACCGCGTGGATGGTCGGCTGAAGCTGGAGCAGCTTGGTCTGATCACCGGTCGTCACCCACGCCTGCACGGATCGCGGCGCGACTGAATTCGGGGATCCGAGCGGAAGACAGGACGCCAGGGAGAGAATCACTCCCGCTCTTGTCACGAGAATACCAAGGCAGGGAGCCCTAAGCTTTGCAGCTTTCACGCTGGGAGCTTTCATACTGGCGGTCTCGGTGAAGAAGGGCACGCGGTAACGCGGTAAAGCACGGCTCGTACGCCACCAGAAAAGCTCCGAGCCTTGAAGCTGCAAAGCTTACAGCCCCCTGCCTTGGTATTGAAGATGCCCGTCGCGATCCCTATCCTCTCCCCTACGATTCGGCCTGCATGTTCACAACAGACCTGACATGACGATGACTTCCTGGCCTCGCCCGATGTTCCTGCTGTGCCTCCTCGCACTGCCAGCGTGCACTCAGCCGCCTGCGCTACCTCCGATTCCAGCCTCTCGCGACGAAGCCCCGGCTCGCCAGGTAGTCGCGATCGCCGATAACTACCTCGCCGCATGGCGCGAGGCATTCCCGGAAGTCGGCACCACCAACGGCATTCCCGGCGCCCGCCACGACCGCCTCACCGATAACTCGGCCGCCGCCGAACACACGTGGGAGGCGAAGGAAGACCACTGGCTCGCCCAGATGCGGAGCATCGACGCCCGTTCCCTGCTCGGACGACCCGAGTGGGTGACGTACGGATTGCTGCGCGAAGAGCTCGAGTCGAGCACCGCGATGCGCGCCTGCAACTTCCGCGTCTGGAACGTCAGTCCCATGATCGGAATCCTCGCGAGCTACGTCCCGCTCGCGCAGCAGCAACCGGTAGGCACCGAAGATCTCAGGTCGCAAGCGCTCGCTCGCTGGCGGACGTTCCCGCACTACGTCGATGGCGAGATCGCGAATCTCCGCGAGGGCGTGCGCACCGGGTACACCGAGCCGAAGGTCAATGTGCGGCGCGTCATCGAATCGGCAGATCGCCTCCTTGCCGCGACCCCCACCGCATCTCCCTTCTACCTGCCGGCGAGAACAGACTCCACTCCGGCGTTCCGGCAGACGTACGAGCGTCTCGTCGCGGACGATATCAATCCCGCGGTGCGCCGCTATCGCGACTACCTCGCGAACGAGTACCTGCCCGCGGCCCGCGACAACGTCTCGATCACCGCCAATCCCAACGGCGCCGCCTGCAACGCCGCGTCGATCCGCCGTTACACCACGGTGAATCTCTCGCCCGACGAGATCTTCGAGCTGGGAACACAGCTCGTCGCGAAAGCTGAGTCGACGATGCGGACGATCACAGTCGCGCACTACGGCACCAGCGATATTCGCGCGGCGATGATGCGTGCCCGCGCCGATTCGTCCGCCAGCTTCCATTCGCGCGAGGAGATCGTCCCCGCCGTGGAGGTCATTCTCGACCGCGTGCGGCGCGCCGTACCGCGAGTGTTCGGGATTCTTCCCAAGGCGCCGCTCGTCGTCGAGCCCTTCCCAGCATTCCAGGAACCGTCGCAGCCGCTCGCGAACTATGAGGCGCCGGTCGAGGACGGCACGCGCCCAGGAGTGTTCCACGTCAACCTGCGCTACGCCTCAACCCCCGGCGAGAAGCTCCGGATGGAAGGCCTCGCGTTCCACGAGGGAATCCCCGGCCACCATTTTCAAATCGCGATCGCTCAGGAGCGCCCCAACGTCCACCCGCTCAACCGATACCTCGGCAATTCTGCTTACGTCGAGGGCTGGGCGATTTACGCCGAGACGGTTGCCGATGGGCTCGGCTTATTCTCGTCGGATGCTTCGCGCCTCAGATGGCTGGAGGACAAAGTGTACGAGGGCGCCAGCGTTGTGATGGAGGCGGGCATGCACGCGAAGGGATGGACGAGGCAGCAGGCGATCGACTACGAGCTCGCGCACACGACGCGCACTCCCGAGCAGGCGGCAATCGACGTCGACCGGCGGATCGGGTGGCCCGGACAGGGCTACTCGTACCAGGTCGGACAGCTCGAGATCCGCCGGCTTCGCACCGAAGCCGAGCAAAAACTTGGGCCCAGGTTCGACGTGCGCGCGTTCCACGATCGGGTGCTCGAGGATGGCACCATCACACTACCTATGCTCAGCGAGAAGATCGCACGCTGGCTCGCCCCGTAAGGGAGGTGCGATCTCTCGGTGTGACTCGGTACGCCACCAGAAAAGCTCCGAGCGATCGAGCTGCTAAGCTTTCAGCCCCCTGCCTTGGTTTTGTGGATGCTACCAGACTCTACCCAATCCGCTCCCCCGAGATGGCCTCGAAGAAGTGCGCTTTCTCGAGATTGAACGCCAACACAATCTTGGACCCGAGCGGGGGCAGCGATTGTGGCGAAACCCGAGCAGTAATGTCATGCCGGCCCGCGCGTGCGTAGATAAAGGTCTCGTTGCCGAGCGACTCGACGAGATCCAGTCGAGCCGTCGCGGTCGCCGGTGCCGCGCGCGCGCCCGCGACTATGGTGACGTCCTCCGGCCGAATCCCCATCGTGATTGCCCGTCCCCGCGCGGTGCCGAGCGGTGCCAACACTCGCGAGGGAAGATTGATCTCCCACTCACCACCCTCGGCCACGAACCGCGAGGGGCCGCCGCCCTCGATCGTGCCATTGGCGAAGTTCATCGCCGGGTTGCCAATGAATCCCGCCACGAATTTGTTCTTCGGCTTCTCGTAGAGGTTTATCGGTGTGTCGATCTGCATCACGTGGCCCTTGTTCATCACCACGATGCGGTCGCCGAGCGTCATCGCCTCAATCTGATCGTGGGTGACGTAGATCATCGTCACCTTGAGCTCCTGGTGCAGCCGCGCGATCTCTCGGCGCATCGACACGCGCATCTGCGCGTCGAGATTCGAGAGCGGCTCGTCGAACAGGAATACCTGCGGCTGCCGGACGATTGCGCGGCCGAGCGCGACGCGCTGGCGCTGGCCGCCGGAGAGCTGGCGCGGCTTGCGGTCGAGGTACTCCTCGAGCCCGAGCGTGGTGGCAGCTGAGCGCACCCGCTTGTCGATCTCGTCCACCGACATGTTCCGAAGCTTGAGCGCGAATCCCAGGTTCTCGCGTACCGACATGTGCGGGTAGAGGGCGTAGTTCTGGAACACCATCGCGATGTCGCGCGCCTTGGGAGGCACGTCGTTGACGACGCGGTCGCCGATCTTCACGGTGCCGGCGCTGATCGACTCGAGCCCGGCGATCATCCGCAGCGTAGTGCTCTTGCCGCATCCGGATGGGCCGACGAGAACGACGAACTCGCCATCTTTGACATCAAGATCGACGCGGTCAACCGCTACTTGTGCGGCCCCTTCAGTATAAATTTTGCGGACCCCTTCGAGTCTCACTCGCGCCATAGTGCCTCTTCAATACCAACTGACATGGTTTGGTCCGCCCGTATGAAAGCTGGAAGGCCTCCAGCGTTAGTCAGCTTGCAGCTCCCTGCCTTGGTTTTGTGGATGCCCGATTGCGCCCCGCTCCCGACGCCGCAATGACCGAGAGCTTCAGGTTCCCCGATGATTTCGTTTGGGGAACCGCGACTTCCGCGTACCAAATCGAGGGATCTCCCACCGCCGACGGCGCCGGACGCAGCATCTGGCATCGCTTCTCGCACACGCCGGGCAACACCTGGCTCAACGAGACGGGCGACGTCGCGTGCGACCACTACCGGAGATACAAGGACGACATCGCGATCATGGCCGAGCTTGGGGCGAACGCCTATCGGTTCAGCATCGCGTGGGCGCGCATCTTCCCGCAGGGCACGGGAGCAGTCAACAAGAAGGGGATCGACTTCTATTCGCGATTGGTTGATGAGCTGCTCAAGCGCGGAATCAAGCCGAACGTCACGCTCTACCATTGGGATCTCCCCGAAGCGCTCGACGACCGCGGTGGCTGGCTCAATCGCGACATCGCCGACTGGTTCGCCGACTACGCCGTGACAATGTTCGACGCCCTGGGTGATCGCGTCGAGATATGGTCGACGCTCAACGAGCCGTGGGTGGTCTCTGACGGCGGATATCTCTCGGGCGTGCTCGCGCCCGGACACTCGAATCTGTTCGAGGCGCCGATCGCTGCTCACAATCTCCTTCGCTCGCACGGCGTGGCGGTGGAGAGATTCCGCTCCACCAAGGCCGCCAGGAAGGGAAAGATCGGCATCACGGTCAACCTCGAGCCCAAGTATCCGGCGTCGGACTCTCCGGAGGATCTCGCGGCCGTGCGTCGCGCCGATGCGTACATGAACAGGCAGTACCTGGACCCGGTCTTCCTTGGAAGATATCCGGAAGAGATGCAGGAGATCTTCGGCGAGGCGTGGCCGACCTGGTCGGACGATGACATGCGGCTGATCAAGCAGCCGATCGACTTTCTCGGAGTCAACTACTACACACGCCGAGTCGAGCGCTATCATCCGGATCACCTGCCGCTCAGGACGAAGCACGTGCCGCAGCCGCAGCACATCCATACGGAGACCAACTGGGAGGTTTATCCCGAGGCGCTGACGCGCGTGCTTCTGTGGATAACCGAGCGTTACGGCAAGCCACCGATTTACATCACAGAAAACGGCGCGGCGTTCTACGATCCACCGCACACGATCGACGGCCGCGTAGAAGATCCCCTGCGCGTCGAGTACTTTCGCGTGCACCTGCGCGCGGCGCACGAGGCGATGAGAAAGGGCGCGGATCTGCGCGGGTACTACGCCTGGTCGCTGCTCGACAACTACGAGTGGGCGCACGGCTATTCCAAGCGCTTCGGCATCGTGCACGTGGATTTCTCGACTCAGCAACGCACGATCAAATCGTCCGGCCGCTACTACGCGTCTGTGATCGCTTCCAAAGGCGCCATACTCGCGAAGTGAGCGTTTCCTTTGCAAGCCTGCACGCTTCGTTGGCATCACTTCGCGTAGCGGATCGTTACGATTGACGGGAGCTTGCGGACTCTAACTTCCGCGCCCCTGACCGCGGTTGGAACACCGTCGACCGCTGCCGACAGAATCGGCTGGTCGA
>JADGQU010000441.1 GCA_017881545.1 Gemmatimonadaceae bacterium | reverse complement strand
GGAGCGGCGACATTTCGGTGAGGAGAATGTCGCCGCTCCGCGGCTCACCACATTTTCGAGATCAACTGCGGTTCCCAGCGCTCACGCGCTGGGCTACCTGGATGTCGCCGCTCCGCGGCTAAGAGATGTCATTAAGGCCAACGTACGGGCAGAGATTCCGCTTGGTGCGGAAGAGGAAGGGCGTGCGCATGATGGCCATGATCTCCAGCCACGCGCACCGGGCCGAGGTAGGGGATCGATCGCAACACCTTCCAGCCCGGCTGCCGGCGTTCCGCGAGATCGGGAAGACGCGGCGGGGTTCAGCACGCTGCCGGCTCGTCCCTGCAAACGTTTCGTGAACGCACTTGACACGCTTACATGTGTAATCTATTGTGCCTACACTTGTAAGCGAACGGGAGAGACCATCATGCCGAAGGTGCCGCAGATCTCCGATGCCGAGTGGGAAGTCATGAACGTCCTCTGGGAGTCCTCGCCGCGCGCCGCGACCGAGGTTGCGGACGAGTTGTGCGGGCGGATGAAGTGGCATCCGAAAACCGTGAAGACGCTCCTCGGCCGTCTCGTGAAAAAGGGCGCGCTACGCTACCGCGAAGAAGGCAATCGCTATCTCTACACACCAGCCTTTCCGCGGGACCGCTTCGTTGCGGTGGAGTCGCGATCGTTCATCGAGCGCGTGTTCGGCGGGAAAGCCACGCCGGCGCTCGTGCACATGGTCGAGACGATGGACCTGACGGAAGAAGATCTGCGGGAGCTTCGCGCGATTCTCGACCGCAGGCAGAAGGAGGAGAGCAAGTGAGCGGCGCAACGATGCTCTCTCTTCTGAGCTGGATCATCGACGCGACCGTGAAGGGCTCGGTCGTCATCCTGCTGGTCTTGGTCACGCAGGCTCTTGTCGGTCCGTGGATCGGCGCGCGGTGGCGGCACGCGCTGTGGCTGCTCGCGCTGCTGCGGCTGGCGATTCCTCTCGCACCGGCAACGCGCTGGAGCATCTTCAACCTGTTCCCGTCCGAAGCCAGAGTCGGTCCTCCGTTCCGGGTTGCGGCGATGCAGACTCCGGCGCGACGGGTGGTCGAGAGCGCGTCGAGTGAAGTGGTGAATCTGCTCGGCGGCACCAGTTCGAGCGCGACGTGGCGGTGGATTCTCGCCGCGTGGCTGTGCGGTGCTCTGGCACTGTTGCTGCGGTCGCTCATTGCCGCGATCCGCGTGCAGATCGCGGTAGGGAGGGCCGACGCCGGCGGGACGTCCGCGGGACGGCCCTTCATCGAGATCGTCGAGCAGGCCAGGCGTGGCCTCGGCGTCACGCGACCGGTACGCGTCGTCGAATGCGAGTTCGTCGATGCGCCGGCGCTGCACGGTCTGCTCCGCCCGGTGCTGCTCATTCCGACTGGCTTCTGCGATTCGTTCGATCGCGACGAGCTGCGGCACGTCGCCCTTCACGAGCTGTGGCATCTGCGCCGATTCGATGTCGCCGTGAACTGGGTTCTGGCCGCAGTGGAGGCCCTTCACTGGTTCAACCCCCTGGTCTGGTTTGCTGTCTCGCGGATTCGCGAGGAGCGCGAGCTGGCCTGCGATGAACTGACGCTTTCCTATCTCGAGAAGGATGAGCGAATCGGTTATGGCAGGACGATCCTCAAGCTGCTCGAGCGCTTCCGCGGGACGACTCCGATTCCGGCATTCGTCGGAATCGTCAATCACAAGCAGCAGATGAAAAGGAGACTTCTGATGATTGCTTCGTACAAGAATCGGACTCGATTCTCGATCCTCTTTGTGGCCACGCTCGCCCTCATCGGCCTCGTCGGCATGACCGATGCGCCGGGTGGCGAGCCACGCATGTGGAAGGAGAAACTCGATCCCGCTGCCCTCAAGACCGTCAAGATGCTGGGCCAGCGCGTCACGCTGGACCTGACCAACGCATCCCTCGGGGAGATGCTTGCTTCCGTCTCGAACGCCACCGGCGTATCGATCGCGCAGTCGCCCGGTACCGCGGCCTCATCCGCGCAGCAGGCGCGTTTCACCCTGCATGCCGAGAACGTTCCAGCCCACGCTTTGCTGCAAGCCGCGCTCAGGCCTCTCTGCGGCGCGCGCAGCGGCGGCGGAAAGTACCAGGCAAAGCGACCAGAGGATCGGTGTTTTCATGCGCACCGGTTTGCTAACCGAAGAGTGTACTGGAAAGGAAGGGAGAAGGCGGGGGGCAGAAATGCTGGCGATGCACGAAATCCACGCCGTTGGCGCAACTGTCCTGCCGTCTAACGGACCCGAGCTGAGCGGCTTCGGCCCACTCGGAGTAGTCTAGCAGGTGGCGGGCCGAAGCCCGCTCCAGCCTGGAGTTAGGCCGACGCGTGCGGTTCTGATCGCTGAAGGGAATCAGAGGGTCAGACCTTGATTCTTGCGTGTCTTATCTTATCTACACATCGAGTCGGGGCACTCGAAAGTCGGGATCAGCATGGAAACACAACTCGAGTCTTGGAGAGATTTGTTGTGCAGCTCGTACCTGCTCGCCAGCCGGCCACCGCTGATCGCATGATGCAGGTCTGCAACGTCGTAGTGAGTCGGCCGCTTGGGGCCGCGGCCGACTGCGAATCGGAGATCCGCTTTCCGACGTGGGAACTACTTGGTCACGGAGAGGCCGCTGATGTCGAGGACGAGCGTTCCCTTGCTTTGAA
>JADGQU010000122.1 GCA_017881545.1 Gemmatimonadaceae bacterium | reverse complement strand
CTACCGGAATCGTCGATCGCCGACACCGCGTGGTACTGAGCGACGCTCACAGCCGCGTACACTCGGGCGGCGGCGAGCGGGCTCAGTTTATTGGCGCCGACAAGCGTGCGCGCCTGCTCCTGCCAACCGATGCTGGCGGGCGCGACAAAATCGGCGATGCCTCGATTGTCGAGCGCAGTCGCCGGCACTGACGCGGGAAGCCCGACGCTCGCCGGCGACTTCAGGGGTGAGGTACTCCCGTCCGCGCACGATACCGTCATGACGGCAGCCGCCATCAAGCCGATTGATCGGCAGTGGGAAATGCATGACATGCGACATCCTCCTTCAAGGGTGATTGAACGGCATTGCATGGCGCGCGAGGGGTTGCCGGGCGCCGACCATGCTCGTAGAATCGGGAAGTTGCCGGCGGCCTCTCCCCTGACTCTCCCCTCGCAGGTAAGAGCGGCCTATTGGCCCAAGCGAGAACCGGTTTGATAGAGCTTCGCACGTTCGGCACACTGGATTTGCGCGGTTCCGATGGCCGCGAGTTCCGGGCTGTCCTCGCGCAACCCAAGCGACTGGCGCTGCTGACCTATCTGACGGCGGCCGCGCCCGGCGCTCCCGGTGCGTCCACATTCCACCGCCGAGACACGCTGCTCGCCCTGTTCTGGCCCGACCAGGACGTGACACGCGCCCGCGCCGCGCTCAGCCGCGCCGTCCACTACCTCCGCGCATCACTCGGCGACGGCGTTGTGTTGAGTCTCGGAGACGAGGAGCTGGGTGTGGACCCTGATCGCATCTCGTGCGATGCCACGCGATTCCGAGAGGAGCTGAGCAAAGGACGGCTGGCAGAAGCGCTCGAGCTGTATCGCGGTGATTTCGTGGAAGGTTTTTTTCTTTCCGACGTGCCCGAGCTCGATCGGTGGATCGACAGCGAGCGCCGCCGATTCCGGGACCGCGCGGCGGACGCGGCGCGCAGTCTGTCGAAGTCCGCCGAGTCGAGCGGAGATTTGGCGATGGCGCTGCACTGGGCCAGACAGGCGTCTTCGTACGCCCCTTACGACGAGCCGGATGCGCGTCGCGTGCTGCTTTTGCTCGCTCGGTTGGGCGATCGTGGAAGCGCCCTCGAGTTCTTCGAGCGATTTGCCAAACGATTGCGGAGTGATCTGGAACTGGATCCGTCTCCGGAGACGGTTGCGGCACTCAACGAAATCTCGACGGCGCGCCAGGACCCCGCAGCGGTATCTAAGACCCGGATTTCTCCCGCGGCAACGCCGGGAGACGCTGCGGTGAATGTCCTAACGCCTTTGAACGCAGCAGCAACTTCTGCGACGGTTGCATCCGGGAATGAGCGATCGCGTTGGCGTGTGGCAATGCTCGCCGCATTGGTTGTCTTGATATTGGCCGCATCGCTGGTATGGACTGATTTCCACAAGAGTACAGGCGCCGAGAAGCCACCACCTTCCATCGCCGCCGAGAAGACACCGTCCATCGCAGTGCTGCCGCTGGCAAACATCGGCGCTGATACAAGCGCTCAGTATTTCTCGGACGGGATGACGGACGAATTGATCGCCACACTCAGTGAGGTCGACGGACTTCGCGTGGCGGCGCGGACGTCGTCATTCGTCTACAAGAATCGAAACGTCCCGCTGACGGAAATCGCGCGGGCGCTGAACGTGGGCGCCGTGCTGGAGGGCAGTTCCTGGCATGAGGGGAATCGCGTCCGCATCACGCTGCAGCTGGTCCACGTTCCCGAAGGTTACAGCATCTGGTCGAAGACGTATGAGCGCCAGGTGCATGACGTGTTCGCCCTGCAACAGGACATCGGTCGCGATGTGGCGGGCGCGTTGAAGCTGAAGCTGGTTCCGAATAAACGGCCGCTGAGCGGCCGGACAACGGATCCCGAGACGTACGACCTGTATCTCTGGGGCCGATACTACTGGAACACCCGCACGCGCGACGGACTCCCGAAGGCGATTGGGTTCTTCCAGCGCGCCATCGCCCGCGATTCGAGCTACGCTCCCGCGTATACCGGATTGGCCGACTCCTACAATATCCTCGTCACGTATGATGAGCGCACACGGCCGAGGGAGAGCATGGCTAAGGCGAAAGTGGCGGCGTTGCGCGCGCTGGAGCTGGACTCGACGGAAAGCCAAGCCCACGCGGCGGTGGCGTACGTCGCCACCTGGTACGACTGGGATTGGAAGACTGCCGATCTGCATTTCCGTCGCGCGCTCGAGCTCAATCCGAGCAACCCCACTGCTCACCACTGGTATTCCATTTATCTCCTGGCGACGGGTCACGTCGCGCAATCACTCGCAGAGATGGGTACAGCTCGCGAGCTGGATCCTTCCTCGCTCTTCCTTCGGGGCGCAGATGGCGTTCGCCATTTTATGGCGCGCGATTTTACGGGCGCCGTTCAGCTGATGGTCCGCGCCTTGGAGGCGGGACCAAACACGATACCCGCGCTGCCGTGGCTCGGACTCACATACGTGCGGCTGGGACGAGCCCAGGATGCCATCGCCATCCTCGAACCGACAGGCCGTCAGGCCGACGTACGAGCGGCAGTACAGGCAGTGCTGGCGGTTGCGTACGTAGCTGCGGGCCGGCAAGGCGAAGCTCGCGCGCTCGTTCAGGCGCTCGAAACGAGGGCGAAGCGCGAGTACTATCCACCAACGTGGCTGGCCCGGGCCTATACGGCGCTGGGCGACAAGGATCGAGCGCTGACGCTGCTGGAAACGGCGTATGACGAGCGCGACGGGTGGCTGACAACTGCGAACGTCGATCCGTCGTGGGATGCTCTCCGCAACGAGCCGCGCTTCCGCGCGATTCTGGCGAAGATCCGATTGCAGAAATGACATCAGGCGCCAAGGTATCAGCTCATTCTCACTGACTGCTTAGCGCCGCGGTTACGGTGTCGTGAATAGGCGCTGGAATTCCGGCAGCCTCTGCGTACCGGGAAACGGCGCCGCTCAGAACATTCACCTCGGTTGGCCTGCCGGACTCGAGATCGAGAAGGAGACTCGGCTTCGTTCCCGGCGGCAGCGCGTCGATGGCAGCGACGACTTGCGCCGTTTCGTCATTCGGGAGCGGTATCCCGCGGGCCCGCGCGACGTCGACCGCTTCCTGGACCGCACGCTGCAACAATCGGCGCCCGAGCGGCCGCTCGCGCACGTCTCCAAGCGGAGCACGGGCGAGTCCGCAAGCTGCGGCGATTGCGGAAAGGAAGACGAACTTCTGCCAGAGATCGACATCGATCCGGTCTGAGATACGCGCGTCGACGCCGGCATCGCGGAACGCCGTAGCAATCCGTGTAATGCGATCAGTCGTCTGTCCATCCAGCTCGCCAATGATCACGCTCTGCATGGCGCCGCGCCGCTCGACGACGCCCGGCTGCACCCGCGCCACGCTGATGCGCGTCACTCCGCCGAGGATCGCGCCGCGTGACACGCCGAGCTTCACCAAATGGTCGGTAGTCTCGACGCCGTTGAGAAATGGAAGGATCGCCGCTCCCTTCTCGGCGGTCTGTCGGACGACAGGTCCGATCGAATCGAGCGAATAGCTTTTGACTCCGAGGATCGCGAAGTCGGCGGCGCCGAGCTCGTCGGCGCGATCGGTGGCCCGGACCTGCACCACCGTAGATCCCTCCGGCGTTCGGATTTCCAGGCCGCTACGGCGGATCGCTGTGAGATTCTCGCCGCGCGCGTAGAGCGTGACGTCGTGCCCGTTCCGAGCCAGCTGCCCGCCATAGTAGGCGCCGATCGCGCCGGCGCCGAGCGCTATGACTTTCAAGGATTCGTCATTCGTTGAACTTGCATTGGCCGTGGATTAACCTAGCACAGAATTTCGCTGGGTCCTCGTCCAATGTTCATTCCTGATCCTCGACGAACGCCCTCAAGCGTTCGGCCGCATCGTCCCATTGTGCCGCGATCTGGTCGAGATACCGCTTTGCTTTATCGAGGCGTTTTGGGTTCAGATCCCAGACCTGCTCACGCCCCCGGCGGGCGTGGCGCACGAGCCCCACGTCGCCGAGTGCGTAGAGGTGGCGCGTAATCGCCTGACGCGTCACCCCGGTTCCTTCGCTGAGACGAGTAATCGACAGAGGCCCGCCGGCTGACAGGCGTCCCAGCAGGCGAAGTCGAGTCGCGTCACCCAACGCGGCGAACAGCGGCACCGCGTCGGGCAATTGCAGCGCGGCGGCGGCGCGGCTACGCGACATACCGCGTGAGGTTTTTGATCTGCCCGGCCCACCCATTCTCGTTCATACGGAACGCCTCGGCCCGGCGCGCGAGCGGGATACGATCAAACCCAGACTCGACAATCGTGACGGCGGTGCCGCCGTCTGTCTCCTCGAGCTTGAACTCGACCAGCGTCGTGGGCTCGGCCGAGTAGTCCACTCCGGGGTCGACGGCGTACGGGTGCCAGCGATATGAGAAGTAGCGTTCCGGGTCGATGCGCTCGACCAGCATTTCAATCGTCATATGCTCGTAGCCCGGGATGGCCATCTTGCCCTGGATCGGTTTGCCCTCGGTAAACGCGCCCTCGAGTTTTACCCGGAACCAGGTTCCGAACTCTTCCGCGTTCGCGATGGCGCGCCACACGCGCGTGCGCGGGGCACGGAGCACGAGCCGTTGTTCGATCCGATCGGTGCTCTTCGTGTCGTTGGATGCCTGGGTTGCCACTGACATGGGTTGATTCCTCCGAAATAAGTTAGAATGCCGTAAGTTGATACGCAACGCTTGTGTTGCATATAATATCAGGCGGTTCTTCGTAATGCAACCCTGATGTTGCGCTTTCCCCGGCCGAGGTCCGATTCGCGCAAGCTTCGCCCCGCTGGAGTAGCTGAACAAGCACTCCTGGCCGTCGAGTGCGGTTAGATTGGCACTGGTTCCAACGCAATTCATCGATCGGGGATCCTCGTTGCATCCCATCCAACCGCACAAACGCCACAATGAAAGTTCTTGTTACGGGTGGCACCGGGGCAATCGGCAAATTCCTGCTGCCGCTGCTGGTCGAGAATAGACACGAAGTCGTAGCGCTCACGCGTTCTGCCAGCAAGGCGGGGCAGCTCGAAGAGAGCGGTGTGTCCGCGATCATCGTCGATCCGCTGGACAAACCGGGACTCGTCGCGGCGGTTCGCCGCGCCGAGCCTGAGGCGATCATCCATCAGCTCTCGGCGCTCACTGGCGCCGGTAACTTTCGGAAGTTCGATCAGGAATTTGCGCTCACTAACCGGTTCCGCACCGAGGTCACCGACACACTTCTCGCAGCCGGGCGGACAATCGGGACCCGGCGACTCATCGCCCAGAGCTACTGCGGCTGGCCGTACGCGCATAAGGGCGGTCCGGCAAAAACGGAGGACGATCCTCTCGATCCGAAGCCACCCGAGAGCTTCACCAAGACTCTCGCCGCGATTCGCTACCTCGAGGACAAGGTTCGCAGTACGACGTTCCTCGAAGTGCTCGCCTTGCGATACGGAATGTTCTACGGTCCCGGCACCGCAATCGGCAAAGGAGGCGAGATGGTCAGAATGGTCAAGAAGCGACGTTTCCCCGTCTTCGGCGGCGGCGGGGGAGTCTGGTCCTTCATTCACCTCCTCGACGCAGCGCGCGCGACCGTCGCGGCGATCTCCCGCGGCGCCCCCGGTATCTACAACATCGTCGACGATGAGCCTGCCAAGGTCGCGACCTGGCTACCGGCACTTGCCAAGGCCGTCGAGGCAAAACCGCCGTACAAAATTCCCTACTGGCTGGGAGAGATCATGATTGGCAAGGAGGGCATGCCGATCATGACTCAGGTCCGTGGCGGCTCGAACGCGAAGGCGAAGCGCGAGCTCAATTGGACGCCAGTTTATCCGAGTTGGCGAATTGGGTTCGTCGACGGCCTCGAGTGAACCGCCGCTCATTTCTTCACGCCAGTACCAGTGCACTTGTCGCGTGCTCGCTGCCGTCGCGGGCACAAACGCGCGCGACGCCGTTTCGACCGCGCCCGTCGCCGTCGCAGCTCGCGTGGCAGCGTGACGAGCTCGCTCTCTTCCTGCACTTCGGGGTGAATACCTTCACCGATCGCGAGTGGGGCGACGGGAAAGAGGACCCTTCGATTTTTTCGCCGTCGGCGCTGGACGCGCGTCAGTGGGCGCGCACCGCGCGAGACGCCGGCGCGCGAGCGCTCATCCTGACGGCCAAGCATCACGATGGGTTCTGTCTGTGGCCCACGCGCACCACCACTCACTCGGTCGCGGCGAGTCCGTGGCGGTCGGGGCAGGGCGACGTCGTCCGGGAATTCGTGGACGCTTGTCATGCGGAAGGATTGAAGGCGGGACTGTATCTGTCACCGTGGGATCGCAACAATCCAGCGTACGGCGACTCACCGAAGTACAACGATCTCTACTGTGATCAGCTCACGGAGCTGCTGACCCGGTACGGGCCGATCGCCGAAGTGTGGTTCGACGGCGCCAATGGAGAAGGGCCAAACGGGAAACGACAGATTTATGATTGGCCCCGTTTCTTCCGTCTCGTGCGGCAGCTCCAGCCAAATGCCGTCATGTTCTCCGACGCCGGGCCGGACGTGCGCTGGTGCGGAAACGAGAATGGAACGGCCGGCGACCCGAATTGGTCGACGGTGAATCCCGACGTCGTGACGTTTCCGGGCGCGGACGCGCCCGGTGTCACCGATGCTTTGCAGCATGGCGATCCGGCCGGGACGGTGTGGCGACCCGCGGAAGTCGACGTCTCGATCCGGCCGGGATGGTTCTACCATCCAGCCGAGGATGACCACGTACGCACGGTGGACAACCTCGAGGGTCTTTACTTTTCATCGGTCGGTCGGAACGGAA
>JADGQU010000440.1 GCA_017881545.1 Gemmatimonadaceae bacterium | reverse complement strand
TGGCGGCCCACCACAGCGCCACAAGCGGCGCCACGTAGCAGAAGTAGATCGGTGCGGAGAATGGGAATTGCACCAGCGTGAACACCGCGCTCACACTCAGGAGCAGCATCGTGCGCGAGCGCAGCAAGGGCGATTCGGCGTCGGCGTCTCGCGCCTTTGCCAATACGACGATGCCGATCAACACGAGCACCGGAAGGACGCCGCGCGCTGCGTACCAGACGCTCCGGTAGAGGAATGGATCCGTGCCCGTCCCGATGAGATACACCGCGAGCACGACGGCCAAGCCAAGCACGTAGAGGCGGGAAATGCGGCCGGCCCGGAAATGGGCCCACGCGAAGAGCAGGAACACAGGAACGAGCGCGAGCGTTCTCACGAGCGGGAGCATGCGGACGGTTGCCACGCCGAAGCGCTTGGTCGGCAACACAAAGACGCCGTTGAATAGCGCGCCGACCGCGTCCCCACGCACGAACGGGATGAGGAAAAGAGCGATCGGCAGCGTTAGGCCGAAGAGGAACGGAGCGAGTAGACGCGCGAGCATCATGAATCGCGCGCGGTCGTCCCCCGCGGGCTCTTTCCACTCGCTCCAGATCAGGAATCCGGCAACGAGCGTTCCAGGAAGAACGAACTGTGCCACCTCCGCCGCGTATAGCTGTTGGCGGACGAGCATCAAGAGCGCGGCGGAGAAGAGCAGCAAGCACGCTGTCACGAACGATGCGTAAACCCAGCCGCGTCGCGCGCGCGACCTATCCGCGGCGCGGGACTGCTCATGCGCCTGGAACACCAAAAACAGGAGTGCACCGCCGACGAAGTAGAGGCCGATGACCTTCACAAGGAGCGAGAGTCCGCCCGCGAGCCCGGCGGCAAAGAGCCAACGTCGACGCCCTACCTCGAGCCACCGGAAGAGAGCGGCGAGGCCGAATACGGTGAGGAACAGGTTGTACCAGGAAGGGAGCGGCGCGGGATAGTTGGGCAGGCTCCACACTACGCACAAGAGCGTGATCCCGGCGGCAGCAGCGGGCCGCACGAACCGTGACGCGAGGTAGAAGACGGCCGGCACCCACGCGAGGAAGACGGCGAACAGCACCAGTCGCATGGTGAAAAGACTGGTGCCGAAGATGCGGAACGCAGCGGCGTTCACGTACGTGAGCCCGCCGCTATAGAGATCGTCGAAATCGCGGTGTGGCAGCTCGCCCTGGAGGAGCCGCACCGCGCTCTGGCCCAGTGTGCCTTCGTCGTGCGGAACCCAACCGCGACCGAGGTGCAAGGCGACGTACCCGGCGCTGAGGATGAGCACGCCTAGCAGCAGGAGCCGCCAGTCCTCCCAGGCTCGCACGCGGCGCCTTTCCGCGGCGGGTGCCGCGCTCGCGCTGGTGATAAGAACGGGGTTCGCCAGCGGGATTCTCCAGGATGAAGGCGAGCTCCGGACAGAAAGGCGGGCCCACTGGGTCGTCCGGCGTCAGCCTCGAAAGACGCGAGAATTGCGCCTGCCGTCACAACGTAAAACAAGTCGCAGCCAGTAGTGGTACCTGGCTGCGACTTAATTCCTGCTGGTTGCCGTTCTTTTTTTATGTGCCGAAGGGGGCCGGCTGCGCTGGCTGATCCTGCTGTGGCAGACGAACCTTCGGCGCCTGTCCGTAGTTCCACTGGAACGTCAGATACGTCGCCCTCAGCCCGAACCTTCTCTGCGTGATCTGCTGCAAATTGTCGTCGCCAGCCTGGATCCGGAACTTCATCGTGTTGAACGGATCCGCAAAGCGCACCGCGACGCTCATGTTGTCGCCATCGATCTTCTTGCGCAACGTGATGTTCGTCATCTGGAGGGACGAGAAACGACCCTTCTCGATGTTCACCGGCGCTCGATAGAAGTAGTTAGCCTGGAGCGTCACCGTCGGACTCACCTGCGTGGTGGCGTTCAAGCGATACGACCAGGTCACCGCGTTCGACGACAGCGCCGACTGCGATCCGCCGTCCGTCACCATCTTGAAGATGTTGAACCCGCCGAAGGCATTGAGCTTGGGACCGAGGCGCAGCGAACCGTTGAGATCCGAACCCCACGAGTTGCTCTTGTCGAGGTTCTGGAAGTTCACCGATGTCACCTCGCGGCCATCGACAGTGTCGGCGGTATTGATGTCGACACGGATTACGTCGGTGGTGTGTCGATAGAACGGTGACAGCTGCAGCGAGCCCAACTGTCCCGACTTGCTCATGCTGAACTCGTAGGCGTCCGTGTATTCGGGATTCAGCCGCGGATTCCCGATGAACACGTTCTGCTGGTCGAAGAAAACCGGGAATGGATTCAGCTCCTGCGTCCCCGGTCTCCGAATGCGCCTTGAGTAGCTCACCTTTATCTGGCTCTGCTCGCTCGGCTTGTACATGATGACGCCGCTCGGGAAGAGGCTGTGGTAGTTGTACGGGATGCCCTCCGCCCCGGCGAGCGCGAAGTCTCTGCTCGCCCACTCAGCACGCAGTCCTGCCTGCAGGTCGAACTTGCCGACGCTCTGACTGAGAACGCCGTAGCCGGCGTGCACCTTCTCGTTGAATTGGAACGTGTTGCTCAGATTGCTCGGCAGCCAGTTGCCGCTGCCGAGGTCGTCCTTGAAGACCTGGAAATCGCGGTCGAGCCAGCGCTCTGTCTCCTTAAGGCCGCTCTCGAGCTTCGTGCTCGCCGTA
>JADGQU010000439.1 GCA_017881545.1 Gemmatimonadaceae bacterium | reverse complement strand
CCGAGGCCGAGAATAAATAATGGCTAAAGCAGAACCGACAGTTGACGGCGCCCAGGTACCCGAGAAGAAAGAGGGTGCGGCGGGCCGGCGGAAGAAGACGTTCAAGAAGCGCGGCGAAAAGCGCATCGTCCACCACGGGCTGGCGCACATCCACGCGTCGTTCAACAACACGACGGTGACGATCACGGATACGGAAGGCAACGTCGTGGCGTGGTCGAGCGCCGGCGGCATCGGCTTCAAGGGGTCGCGCAAGGGGACGCCGTTCGCCGCGACGCAGGCGGCGCTGAACGCCGGCAACGCCGCCAAGACGGTCGGGATGCGGTCGCTCGACGTGCGCGTGAAGGGCCCCGGCTCGGGTCGCGAGTCGGCGATCCGCGCGCTGCAGACGGTCGGCCTCGAGGTGAAATCGATCCGCGACGTCACGCCGATTCCGCACAACGGCTGCCGTCCACCGAAGCGGAGGAGAGTGTAAATGGCCCGTTATATTGGTCCCGTCTGCCGGCTCTGCCGCCGCGAGGGGATGAAACTGTTCCTGAAGGGCGAGCGGTGCTACACGGAGAAGTGCGCCATCGAAAAGCGCAACTTCCCGCCCGGGCAGCATGGCAAGACGCGGAAGGCGAAGCTCGCCGGCTACGGCCTGCAGCTGCGTGAGAAGCAGAAGGTCAAGCGCATCTACGGCGTGCTGGAGGATCAGTTCCGCCGTTATTTCGAGGCGGCCGAGCGGACGCGCGGCATCACCGGCGAGACGCTGCTGCAGCTGCTCGAGCGGCGGCTCGACAACGTCGTGTACCGGCTGGGGCTGGCGACGTCGCGGCCGCAGGCGCGGCAGCTCGTACGCCACGGGCATTTCCTTGTGAACGGCAAGAAGGTCGACATCCCGTCGTACTCGGTGAAGCCGGGTGACGTGGTCACGGTGCTCGGCCGAACGCAGAAGAACCCGACCGTCGAACATGCGATGGAAGAAGTGAAGGGCCGCGGCATTCCCGCCTGGCTCACTTTCGACGCCACGACGATCACCGGACGCATCATGTCGGTACCGACGCGCGAGCAGATCAATCTGCCCGTGCAGGAACAGCTCATTGTGGAGTTGTACTCAAAGTAAGAACTTAGAAGTTAGAAGTGAAAAGGACGCTCCTTTTGAGTTTTCACTTTTAATTCTTGAGTTTCGGTTGGCGTAGCCAACCGCCGACCCGCAGCCTTACACAGACCTGCGGCGGGAGGTCGGCGGTCACTTGCAGGTCTGGAGGCCCGTCTGCGGGCCCGTTGGCGAAAGGAAGCATTCGTATGTTGTGGAAAGGTTTTCAGCGACCCAAGCGACTCGACTTCGAGCGCGAGACACTGACCGACCGGTTCGGCCGGTTCTACGCGCAGCCCTTCGAACGGGGGTTCGGCACGACCGTCGGCAACGCGCTCCGGCGCGTGCTGCTCTCCTCGATTGAAGGCGCGGCCATCACCGCCGTCAAGATTGACGGCGTGCTGCACGAGTTCTCGCCGATCCCGGGCGTCGTCGAGGACGCGACCGACATCATCCTGAACCTGAAGCAGATTCCGCTCAAGCTGCACAGCGATCAGACCAAGACGCTGACGCTCAAGATCGACAAGCCGGGCGAGGTGCGCGCGCGCGACATCCAGGCCGACGGCGACGTCGAGATTCTCGAGCCGGACGCGCACATCGCGACCGTGTCCGAGGGCGGCAAGCTCCACATGGAGATGCGCATGAAGCGCGGCCGCGGCTACGTCTCGGCCGACAAGAACTTCGACGAGGATCTCGGCATCGGCTGGATCCCGATCGACTCGGTCCACTCGCCGGTCAAGAAGGTCAACTACCTGGTCGAGGCGGCGCGTCTCGGACAGACGACCGACTACGACAAGCTCACGGTGGACGTCTGGACCAACGGCTCGATCAACCCGCGCGACGCCGTGTCGCTGGCCTCGAAGCTGGTCCGCGATCACCTGAACATCTTCATCAACCTCGAAGAGGGTGCCGAAACGACCGCGGAAGCGGCCGCCGACGCGCCGCGCTCGGGCGCGAGCAACGAGAACCTCGACAAGTCGGTCGAGGAGCTCGAGCTTTCGGTCCGGTCGTACAACTGCCTGAAGAACGCGAACATCCGGACGATCCGCGAGCTGGTGCTCAAGACCGAAGCCGAGATGCTCAAGACCAAGAACTTCGGGCGCAAGAGCCTCAACGAGATCAAGGAAATCCTGCAGACGATGGGGCTCGGCCTCGGCATGCGTGTCGATCAGCCGGCCGGCGCGTCGCAGGACTAAGACAGGGACAGGGATTGGGGATTAGGGACTAGGGATTAGGCGGAGACCTCGGACGGTCTGCCCTCTTTCCAATCCCTCATCCCTACGTCCTAATCCCTACAGGATTGCAGTTATGAGACACCGAGTCGCACACAGAAAGCTGGGACGCGTCACCGAGCATCGCATCTCGATGCTGCGGAACCAGGCGACGGCCCTGCTCAAGCACGAGCACCTGACCACGACCGTGCCGAAGGCGAAAGAGCTCCGGCCGTTCGTCGAGCGCCTGATCACCGTCGCCAAGCGCGGCCTCGCGGCCGGCGAAGCGAACGCGCGAGTCTTGAACGCGCGCCGGTTGATCATGGAAGACCTGCAGGATCGCGAGATCGTCAGCAAGCTGTTCGACACGATCGCGCCGCGTTTC
>JADGQU010000016.1 GCA_017881545.1 Gemmatimonadaceae bacterium | reverse complement strand
AGGTCGCGAGCATGACATATCACCTTGAAATGAAAGGGGAAGCAACAATGGTTGGCATGTTTCCGCTACTCCAGGCTGCAGCGACGTTTACCCGCGAATACACGGGCGCGTGGGGCATGCTCGGCGCTGGCATTGGTGCGGGTCTCGCCGTAATCGGCGCAGGTATTGGAATCGGACGTCTCGCTGGGCAGGCAATGGATGGAATGGCTCGTCAGCCGGAGATGGCCGCGCGCATTCAGAACGGCGCGATCATCTTCGCGGCCCTCATCGAGGGAGCCGCATTGTTCGCGATCGTCATCGCGTTCCTGATTCAGAATAAGTTCAAGTTCTAGAGTAGTACGGGCGTGGGTCGCGGCGCGCCAAGGCTCCGCGACCCAGGTCCAAAAAAAACCAGCAATTCAAACTCCGGCGGAATCTCCGTCGACATCACTACGCAACCATGCCGACTTTCATCTTCGCGCTCCTGCAGACGACCACAGTTCCGGAGGAGTCCGTGCCATCGGGCGATCTTCTGTCGCTGAACGGCGGCCTCATGTTCTGGACGTTCGTCGTCTTCCTGATCCTTTTCGCCATCCTCGGCAAGGTCGTTTTCCCGAAGATCACGGCCGCGGTCGAGGCGCGCGAAAAGGCGCTCGAGGAAGCGATCGAGGGAGCGAAGCGTGACCGCGAAGAAGCCGCGCGCGCGCTGGCCGAGCAGCTGCGTCAGATCGAGGCGGCGAGGCTGGAGGCGCAGAAGATCATCGTCGAGGGGCGTCAGGTCGGTGACAAGCTGCGCGCGCAGATGATCGAGGAGACGCACCAGCAGCAGCAGCAGATGCTGGAACGCGCCCGCCGCGAGATCGAGCAGGAGAAGGAGCGGGCGATCGCCGAGCTGCGCCGCGAGGCGATCGAGCTGGCAATCGCCGGGGCGAGCAAGGTGATCGAGAAGAATCTCGACGACCAGGCAAATCGGAAGATCGTCGAGAGTTTTCTCGCTTCGATCCCGGTGACGGAGACGAAGCGCGGATGAACGACGAAAGAATCGGGCGCAATTACGCCGAGGCCTTGCTGACGCTCGCCCGCAAGAGCGGCGAGCAGGAGGAGTGGGGCGCGCTCATCGATGCAATCTCGGTGGGGATGCGCGAGAACCCTACGCTGAAGACCTTTCTGGAGTCACCCAAGCTTTCGGCCGCGCGCAAGATCCAGATCATGGAGAAGGCGCTGGGACGCGGGGTTCCGCGAGTGTTCATGCGCTTCATCGAAGCCGTGATCATGAAGCGCCGGCAGATGCTGATTCCGGAAATCGCCACCGAGTACAGGAATCTGATCGACGACTCCGAGGACCGCGTTCACGTCAACGTGACGGTCGCGCGCGAGCCGGCCGAGCTGGAGAAGGACGCGCTGACGCGGCAGTTGTCGCGTCTATTCGGGAAGCGCGTCGTCCCGCATATCTCGCTCAACCCGGCGATCCTGGGTGGGGTGATCGTAAAAGTGGGCGATACCGTCATGGACGGGTCGGTACGGCGCCGGCTGGCGTCGCTCAGGCAGCGGATGCTGGCAACAGTGACGCGGTAGGGCGGGACCTCAGCAGAACGGGGCGCCTGGGCGTACTTATTGAATGGCCGCAGTCTGGTGCGGCCCTTTCGTTTTCAATCAGCCCCGTCTTAGCACACATGTCGTACAGTCCAAAGACGCCGGTGAGACTACTCTCGGCTATCGCGTTGCTATTATTGGCCGCTCCCACGGTGAGCGCCCAGGTTCTCAAGCCCGGATTGCAGCCAGGGCTCACCCGGGCACCCGACAGCGTGCGAAAGATCTCGCTGGACGAGGCCGTGAGGATGGCCCAGCAGAACTCGCCCGATGCAATCGCAGCAGTGGGAACCGAGCGGACGAGCAAGGCGGCGCGAGTTTCCGCGATTGGGGCGATTTTGCCGAGCGTCGCGCTCAGCGCGGGGCACGTCGTGCAATTGGGTAGCAATCTGACGCGACTGAATCAGAACGGGGAGGTGGTCACGGCCGCCCAGAAACCGACGAACAGCACGGGCCTCACTGTCAACATGACGCTCTTCGATGGAGGACAGCGGCTATACGACCTGCGCACGTCGAACTATCAGATCGCGGCCGCGGAGGCAAATCGCATAGCAGTCAAGTACAACGTGGCTCTCGGTGTGAAGCAGCAGTATTACGCAGTTCTCGCCGCGATCGAGAGCCAGGACGCCGCGGTGCTGCAGACGGCGCAGGCAGCCGAGCAGTTCAAGTCTTCGGTCGCCAGAGTGCGGGCCGGAGCGGCGACAAGGTCGGATTCCCTGCGCGGCGTGATCCAGGTCGGTAACGCCCAGCTCGCTATGATCACGGCGGCGAGCAACAAGGAGGCGGCAGACGCAGCGCTCACCAGACTTGTCGGGTCGCCGGTGCCAGTCACGGCGGATCCCGCGTCCGTGCAGGAGAATATGTTGGCGCTCCCGGATAGCGCTCAGCTGGCGGGGCTGGCCTTGATTGGACCTTCGGTGCAGCAGGCGCAAGCCAATGTGGACGCGGCCGAGGAATCCCGGAAGGCAGCCAAGGGTACCTATCTCCCATCGTTGAGCGCGAGCTATTCGCGCAGCGGCAGTGGAACCGATCCGCGTTTCGGATTCGGGAGCGATCCTT
The DNA here is from genome assembly GCA_017881545.1 of Gemmatimonadaceae bacterium. Lineage (GTDB taxonomy): Bacteria > Gemmatimonadota > Gemmatimonadetes > Gemmatimonadales > Gemmatimonadaceae > UBA4720. Next base: position 15,075 of record JADGQU010000016.1, on the reverse strand, counting down.
TCTCCTACAGCGGTCGACTCGCCTTCTCGCTTTCCTACCCCGTGTTCAACAATTTCGTGCGCGAGGAAGGGGTCGTGCGCGCGAAGGTCGCAGAGGTCAACGCGCAGGCGGCATTCCGGGATTCGCAGCTGGCGGCAGTTCAGCTGCTGACGCAAAACATTGGGGCGATACGCAGCGCATCGCAGCGGGTGGCGATCCAGGTCGCATCGGTCGCGGCGGCTCAGGAGGATGTTCGTGTGCAGCAGCAGCGTTATAACATCGGTGCTTCGGTGCTGCTCGACCTCATAACGTCGCAGGCGGCATTGGCGACGGCGGAACAGGCATTGATTCAGGCGCGGTACGATTACCGGATCGCGCGGGCGCAGCTCGAGGCGCTCATTGGGCGGGATCTGCAGTGAACGCTACCGAAACTCCTTGCAAGCAAATGACAAAGAAAGTGGAATCGTTCGCCCGCCGGCGCGGGCCTGGCGTTCAGAGATCGAAAGTTATTTCACTTGCGCTGGTTGTTACGCTCGCGGCGTGCAAGAAGACGACGGTTCCATCGCTTGTCATCGAGACAGCGCCTGTCGAGCGCCGCAGCATCGTGCTGAGCGCGCAGGCGAACGGGACTGTCGAACCCATCGACATCGTCGAAGTAAAGTCGAAAGCGTCGGGCACAATCATCAAGATGCCGGTCGACGTCGGATCGAAAGTAAAGGTCGGCGATCTGCTGGTTCAGATCGATCCGCGCACCGTGCAGAATGCGTACACTCAAGCGGCCGCTGATCTTGCCTCGGCGACCGTAGCGAGGGCTGTGGCTCTGTCGGGACGCAACCGGTCCGCGGAACTGTACAAGCAGGCTATCATCACGGCGACGGAGATGGAGGCGGCGACGGTCGCTTTCGCGAGCGCGGATGCAAGCGTCGTCAGAGCGCGCACGAGCCTCTCGACCGCGAAACTCCAATTAGAGGATGCCACGATTACCGCGCCAACGGACGGTACCGTCATCCTGCGGCCGGTGTCGGTAGGGACGGTAATCACGTCGGCCTCGACCGCGGCGAGCGGCGGTACGACGATTCTCGACATGGCCGACCTCAGCAAGGTCCGGATGCGCGCGTTCGTGAACGAAACGGACATCGGCAACGTCAAGGCGGGCCAGACGGCCACAGTGGCCGTCGACGCGTTCCCTAATCGGAAATTTGTGGGTATCGTGGAACAGGTCCAGCCGGAGGCGGTCGTGCAATCGAGCGTCACCATGTTCCCGGTCCTCGTGAGTCTGAACAACTCTGACGGCGCGCTCATGCCCGGCATGAACGGACAGGTAGTGATGGACATCCTGCGGAAAGACAATGTTCTCGCGGTGCCGAGTGACGCGATCCGAATCGCTCGCGACGCGACGACTGTTGCTCCGGTCTTAGGAGTCAGTCCGGATTCATTGAAGTCGGCGCAGGCAGCGGCGCGGGCGGCACGGGGCTTTGGAGCGGGTGGGACAGCATCCTCTACAGCCTCTTCTCGAGACACGACGGGTGGCCGGAGATCCGGTGCGGCGAGCTCGACGCCTGGCGCGTCAGGCACACAGGGCGGGGCGCCAGGCACTGGTTCATCGACTGGCCGGCGCGGAGGTGGTGGCGGTGGTGGCGGTGGTGGCGGCGGCGGCGGCGGTGCGGCGGGTGGAGGAGCGGGAGGAACCGGCCGGACTGGCGGCGCGATGTTCGCATTCGTGAAGAGTAAGGACGGCAAGTATTCGCCACGCGTGGTTCGGGTTGGAGTCAGCGATTTCGACTACACCGAGATCCTGAGCGGCGTACAGCAAGGCGAGCAGGTGGCACTCCTTGGACCCGCGGTATTGGAGGCCCAGCGACAACAGCTTCAGGCCCGCGTGAGAGCCGGGACGGGTGGTGGACTCCAGCAAACCACCACTCCCGCGGCGGGTGGCGCAGCCGGCGGTGGCGGCGGACGGCCGCCTGGCCCATGAGGAGGTAGGACCATGCTGCTTGGAGAGACGATTGGCGTAGCGCTCGGCGCGCTCAGAGCGAACAAGCTTCGCTCTTTCTTGACAATGCTCGGTGTCGTCATTGGAGTGGGAGCTGTGATCGCCGTAGTCGCACTTGGGCGTGGCGCGCAGGAATCCGTCAACGCGCGGATCACCGCGCTCGGAACGACGCTTCTGACAGTGCAGCCAGGACAGATTTACGCGCCGGGTGGGGTCTCGTCGGGCAACGATCGCGCGCCGATGGTGGTAGCAGACGCGAAAGCGCTCGACTCGGCGGGGTCCGCGGTTGCGGCCGTCGAGCCGGAAATGCAGAAGCAGCTGCAGGTACAGTATCTGAACACGAATACCAACACGACCGTCCTCGGCACCACGGCGAACTATCTCGATGTGCGAAAGTACACGATTGCTCAGGGGAAAATGTTCACGGCGGGTGACGATCGGGCCAGTCGTAGTGTCGCCGTGCTTGGCGCGGCGATTCCCGACAACCTCGGGGTGCCGGCGGCCAGCCTCGTCGGACAGAATGTCCGCATCGGTGGATTTCTCTTTCAGGTTATTGGCGTTCTCGCCAGCAAGGGAAGCGGCGGTGGATTCGGAAACCCGGACGATCAGGGGCTGATTCCGCTCACCACCGCGCAGTTCCGGGTGTTCGGCACTGACCGGTTGCGGCAGATTGGCGTGCTGGCGTCGTCAGAAGCCGAGATTCCGAACGCGATGGCGGCAATCCAGAAAACGCTTCGCCGTTTGCACAGACTGCGGGTCGGTATTCCTGACGACTTCCAGATCCGCAATCAGGCCGACTTCCTGAACACGCTCGGCGAGACGACGCAGATCTTCACTTTCCTGCTCTCTGGAATCGCGGCGGTGAGTCTTCTCGTCGGCGGAATCGGCATCATGAACATCATGCTCGTGTCGGTTACGGAACGGACGCGCGAGATCGGCGTGAGAAAGGCGCTCGGCGCGACTCCCAAGAACATTCTGCTCCAGTTCCTCATTGAAGCAGTGGTGCTGTGCCTGGTCGGCGGGGCGGGCGGAATCGTCTTCGGCTGGGGAGCTGCGTACGGGTTGTCGAAGTTCGGAAACTTCAATACTTCGGTTGCGCCGTCGTCTGTTCTACTGGCGTTTTTCTTTTCGGGGTTCGTTGGAATTCTTTTCGGCGTCTGGCCGGCGAGAAGGGCGGCTGGGTTGGATCCTATACAGTCGCTGCGCTACGAGTAGCTGCTCGGGCTGAGATCGCTACACCGCGACGTTTACTGCTCGACGCCGAGCGTGTTTGCTCCTATTATGTGGGTCCGATCCGGCCGCTCCCGTCCAGCTGCCGACACCTAAAATCTCATGGAGGTCGAATGAGACTCCGCTACTGTGCGGTCTCTCTGTTGTGCCTTGCCGCCGCCAATGCCGGCGCGCAGGCAAAGAGTGGACAGCCGGGCAAGAGTCCCGAGCTGCGCATCGACTACACCAAGGAGACGCTGCCCAACGGCTTGACCGTGGTCTACCACGTAGATCACTCGACGCCCGTGGCGGCCGTGCTTCTCTGGTACAACGTCGGATCGAAGATGGAGCAGCCGGGCAAGACCGGCTTCGCGCATCTGTTCGAGCACATGATGTTCAAGGGATCGAAGAACGTCGCTGACGGCCAGCACTGGGCGCTGCTCGAGGCGGCCGGGGGGAGAGCCGGTGCCGACATCAACGGCACCACGAGCTGGGACCGCACGAACTACTTCGAGCAGATTCCCTCGAACCAGCTGGAGCTCGCGCTGTGGCTGGAATCGGACAGAATGGGAACTCTCACCGAGACGCTGACGCAGGAGAAGCTCGACAACCAGCGCGAAGTCGTGAAGAACGAGCGCCGGCAAAGCGTCGACAACCAGCCGTACGGAACCTGGGTTGAGAAAACCGAAGAGCTGCTCTTTCCCGACAATCATCCTTACCATCACTCGGTGATCGGGTCGATGACGGATCTCTCGAACGCATCCGTCGCCGATGTCCGAAGCTTTTTCAAGACCTACTACGCCCCGAACAACGCGGTGCTGGTGGTGGCCGGGGACATCGACGTCCCTCAGGCGAAGGCGATGGTTCGGAAGTACTTCGGCCCGATTCCGCGCGGACCAGTCGCGCCGCCACTCGCGAACATGAGAGTGCCGGCGAATGTCGGGCACGAGCAGCGTCTCGTGGTACAGGACGCTCAGGCGCCCGCGCCCGCGATTTATGTGGCGTACCGGGTGCAGTCCGCAAAGTCTCCAGAAGCGCCGGCCATCAGCCTGCTCGGTGACATTATGGGCGGCGGCCGCTCGTCGCGTCTTTACGATGCACTTGTTCGGAGACAGCAGGTTGCCACCAACGTCGCCGGATTCAACTTCGGCCTGGCCGACGGCGCCGACATGCTGGTCTTCACCGCGACGGGGAAACCGGGCAGCAATCCCGATTCACTCGAGAAAGCGCTCCTTGCCGAGCTGGCAGGCGTTTCGTCGTTCACGCAGCCGGAGCTGGACCGCGCACGCGCATCGGAGCGATTCGCGTTTGTCGACGGACTGCAGACCACCGGCGGTTTCGGCGGTCGAGCGGATCGTCTCGCGGAAGGTTGGACATTCTTCCACGATCCCAACCACGTCAACAAGGTTCTCGGCGAGTTTGACCGCGTCACGCTGGCGCAGCTCAACGCGGTCGGGCGCGATCGTCTGGTTCCAACGAACCGCTCAATTCTCGTTTACGTCCCCGCCAAAAAGACCGCCCAGACCTCTTCGACGAGGACGCCGTAATGCATCGCTCTTTTATTTCCAATCGCGGGCTCGCAGCAACTCTTGCCCTTGCCCTCATCTTCGCGCCTGACGCGGCTCGCGCGCAGATGGTACAGCCGCCACCGCCCAGCGCGCTCCGCCCGTACGTGTTCCCGGCCGTCGAGCAATTCCAGCTCGACAACGGGCTGAAAGTCATTCTCGTTCAGAAGCACACGCTGCCGGTGGTGGAGGGAAGGTTGATCATCGACGCCGGCGCCATGCGCGAGCCGGCGGCCAAGAGCGGCCTTGCTTCACTGACAGGGCGTCTGCTGTCGGAGGGGACGGGCACGATGACGGGTGCAGACATTGCCCGGGCGATGGATGCTCTTGGCGCACAATACAGTACGGGTGCGGGATTCAGCACTTCATTCGCCGACGTGGTTGCGCTCAAGAACGTGTTTCCACAAGCGATGGAGCTGGCGGCGAAGACGATCATCGCGCCCAGCCTTCCGGCGAGCGAATTCAACCGAGTGAAGAACCAGGCGATCGCATCGTATCAACAGGCTCACGCGAGAACCGCGGGACTCGCGGCGGATGCGTTCATACGGGCGGCGTTCGACAGCACCGCGCCGTTCTCGCGTCCGGCGAGCGGAAATCTCACCACGATCGGCGCTCTCACTCGCGACGATGTGGTCAACTGGCATCGAACGATGTTCGCTCCATCGGCGGCCACGCTACTGCTGGTGGGAGACATTTCGCCAGCTGAAGCGAGATCCATTGCGCAGCAGGCGTTCGGCGGGTGGACCGCGACCCGCGCCGCTTTGCCGGCGGTAGTGAACCCTGTGAGGCCGAGCACGGGGACGAGGGTCATTCTGGTCGACCGTCCGGGTTCAGTACAGTCATCTATCGTCGTCGGACAGGCTGGCTTCCGGGCGACCGACCCCGACTACATCTCCATGGTCGCCCTGAATCACGTCTTCGGTGGCGGGTTCAGCTCGCGGATGAACATGAATCTGCGCGAGAAGCACGGGTATACGTACGGGGCGTTCAGTGGCCTGGATCTAAGACCGGGCGCTGGAGCGTTTCGCGCGAACTCGGAGGTGAGAACCAATGCCACCGATTCGGCGCTCGTGGAAGCGATAGGCGAGTACCGCCGGATAACGAGCGACGCTGTGCCTGCAGGCGAGCTTCAGGGCATGGTGAACAATCTGGTGTCCGGGTTCCCCAACTCGGTGCAGAGCGTTCAGGGTCTTTCCGCGAGCCTGCAGAACCTGATCGTGTGGGGACTGCCGCTCGATTTCTACACGACGTACCGCGAGAGATTGTCAGCGGTGACACCTGATGACGTGAAGCGTGTGGCGGCGAGCAAGTTGACGCCGGACAACGTGATCGTGGTCGTGGCGGGGGATCTTTCCAAGATCGAGGCGCCGATTCGGGCGCGGAACCTTGGAACCGTGGAGGTCTGGGACCCGGCGGGCAACAAGGTTCGCTAGAGGAACAATTGTGGCCATGAAAGCCGTCATCATCACTCGGCCTGGCGGGCCCGAGGTGCTCGAGATTCAGCTGCGGCCGAAACCGGATCCCGGGGTCGGGCAGATTCGGGTGCGGGTCAGGGCGTCCGCTCTCAATCGCGCGGATCTCTTGCAGCGAGAGGGGAACTATCCTGTTCCTCCCGGCGCGCCGGCGGATATCAGCGGGATGGAATACGCGGGCGAGGTTGATGCCCTCGGGCCCTCGGCGACTCTGTGGAAGGTTGGTGAACGCGTAATTGGAATTGTCGGCGGCGGCGGTCACGCTGAGTACTTGTGCGTGCACGAGAGAGAGGCGATACCGGTTCCCAAGTCGATGTCGTGGGCGGACGCCGCGGCGATTCCGGAAGTTTTTCTTACGGCGTACGACGCGCTCTTCAATCGGCTGGCGCTTGGCACTGGTGAAACGGTGCTCATTCACGCAGTGGGAAGTGGAGTAGGAACCGCGGGCCTCCAGATTGCGCGCGTGGCGGGAGCGAGAGTGGTTGGGACTGCGCGCTCGCCCGGCAAGCTCGAGCGGGCGAAGAAGCTCGGCCTTGATGTCGCGATCGATGCTTCGCGCGGGGATTGGGCCGCGCAGGTCGAAGCGGCGATCGGTGCCGACAGCGTGCATGCCGTGATGGATCTCGTGGGCGGGAACTACCTCGAGGGGAACCTGCGCGTGCTCGCGCTGCGTGGTCGAATAGTGGTCGTCGGTCTCACCGCGGGGGCGACCGCGCCATTCAACATGGGCATGCTTCTGAGAAAGCGGCTCACCATTGTCGGAACGATGTTGCGCGGCAGGCCGCTGGAAGAAAAAATCGCCTTGGCGCGCGATTTCTCCGAGCGCGTCGTCCCGCTCTTCGAATCTGGCCAGCTCAAACCAGTCGTCGATCGGGTTTTCCCATTCGACGAAATCCGCGCGGCGCACGAGTTGATGCACTCCAACGATACATTCGGGAAAATCGTTCTAGCCTGGGAGTAAAATGCTCCCCGACAATATTCGTCGCTGGATAGAGGACACGTCCGGCGGCCGCGTAGTCTCGGCGGCCGCAATGCATGGCGCGACATCCTCGCTGCTGCACGCCGTCGAAGTGGAGACTGGCGGGAAGCGCAACACTCTCGTTCTTCGGCGGTTCGTAAACGAAGAGTGGGTTAGGCAGGAGCCGGATGTTGCTGCCCGGGAAGCAGCGAGCGTGGAGCACGCGACCGCGGCGCGTCTTCCCGCTCCGGAGCTCGTCGCATGTGATCCCGACGGAAGCCGCTGCGGAGTGCCTGCAACGCTTGTAACCATGCTTCGCGGCGTGGTGGTCCTGGAGCCGGCGAATTGGCAGAAGTGGATCGAGGGGCTCGCTCGATCTGCCGCGCAAATTCATAGCGTCGGCGCCGAGGGGTTTCCATGGCAGTATAGCCGCTATAACGATCGGGATTCTCTTTCCGTGCCTTCGTGGTCGAGCAAGCCGGCGGCGTGGAGCAAAGCAATCGACATGGTTCAAGGCCCGGCTCCTTCATACCGGGAGTGTTTCGTGCACCGCGACTATCACCCGAGCAACGTCCTGTGGTGGAATGGACGCGTCAGCGGCGTCGTGGACTGGGTCAATGGATGCAGAGGGCCCGCCGGAATCGACGTGGCGTGGTGCCGCCACAATCTGGCAAATCTGCACGGCGTTCAAGCGGCAGACGATTTTCTTTGGGCTTACATCGCGGTGGCCGGACTATCGTTCGAGTACGATCCCTATTGGGACCTCATGTCGGTGGTGGAGATGTTGCCGGGCCCGCCATTGATGTACGAGGGCTGGCGAGCCGGGGGCGTGCCGGAAATTGGCGACGCGCTCATGCGCGAGCGCGTCGATCTCTACGTCGCGAGCGTGGTCGCGCGGCTCTAGCTTTCCGCTTCCTCGCCGGCCTTGCGCGACTCCGCTATCGCCTTGCCGAACTTGCGCCACGCGGCGTCGGCGCACGGCATCCAAGTGGCCGCGTGTGACTTGGCGATAGATATTTACGCATGCCAAAGAAGAAAGCACCCAAGCGCGCCCCCAAGTCGCGTACGGCGAGCAAGCGCGGCGCCGCGCGACCAAAGTCGGGCAGAGTAGGGGTCACGCACGTACCGAAGCCGTGGGGACACGAGACCATCTGGGCGCTGTCAGACCGGTACGTGGGGAAGATTCTCCACATCAACGCCGGACACGAGTTGTCGGTGCAGTATCACAACAGGAAGGATGAAACCGTCCATCTGCTCTCTGGCGAAATCGTGTATCGCGTTCAGAGGGAGGGCGATGACGTTCTCGACGACATGAAGCTCAAGGTCGGCGAATCATTCAGGATCACACCGGGGACGATCCACCAGATGATCGCTCGGACGGACTGCGATGTGCTGGAAGTATCGACGCCTGAAATCGACGACGTCGTCCGCCTGAGCGACAAATACGGCCGAGAGGGGACAACCGAGCCATGAAAGTGATAATCCCGCTGGCGGGTAAGGGAACCCGGCTTCGCCCGCACACTTACCTGACGCCCAAGCCGATGATGAAGGTCGCGGGGAAGCCGGTGATGTCGTACGTCCTCGACGAGCTGAAGAAGCTGGGCAACGTCGAGGAGATCGTTTACATCACCGGCCATCTCAAGGAGAAAGTCGAAGCTTTCGCGCGCGCCGAGATGGACGTGCCCTCGGTGTTCATCGAGCAGAAGGTGCAGGATGGGACGGCGGGGGCGATCGCGCTGGCGCGTCCCTACGTCGACCAGCCCGTGCTGATCATCTTCGTGGACACGATCTTCGACGCCGATCTTTCCAAGGTGAAGAGCGTGGACGCCGACGGCATCATCTGGGTGAAGGAGGTCGAAGACTATCAGCGCTTCGGTGTCGTCGTGACCGACAAGGACGGCAACATGACGAAGATCATCGAGAAGCCGAAGACGCCGGTCTCCAAGCGCGCCAACATCGGGCTGTACTACATGCGGAACTGGAAGCTGCTATTCGAGGGAATCGAATACGTTCTGAAGCAGCCGAAGAATCAGGGCGAATACTTTCTCACCGACGCGTTCCAGTACATGATCGACAAGGGCGCGAAGATCAAAGTCATCGACGTCGAAGGGTGGTACGACGCCGGGAAAATCGAGACGATGATCGAGACCAACGAGGCGATGCTCAAGCGCGGCCGGGCGCGTCGCCCGAAGAACGTCGGTGATTCGACGATCATCGACCCCGTCTACATAGAAGACAATGTCACATTGAAGAAGTCGAAGGTCGGCCCCAACGTGTCGATCGGGGCGGGCTCCGTACTCGATGGCACCAGCATCAGTCACTCAATAGTGGGTTCAAACGCAAAGATCACGAAGTCGGTTCTGAAGAACTCGCTCGTCGGCGACGACACGGTGGTCGAAGGTGTGAAGGGCGAGGTGACGGTGGGCGACCATTCGGAGGTGCGGGCATCGTAGACTCGGTGGCAGTGGAGAAGAAACCGCGACCGAAGCTCGGGCGTAACGTCATCGGCCTGGGCGCGGTGAGCTTCTTCACCGACGTGTCGACCGAGATGATCTATCCGCTGCTGCCGGTTTTTCTCGCCGGCGTGCTGGGCGCCAACGCCAGCTTCATCGGCGCGATAGAGGGGACGGCCGAGACGACCGCATCGCTGCTCAAGCTCCTGAGCGGTTGGTGGTCAGACAAAGTTGCGAGCAGGAAGCCGTTCGTCGTCGCCGGTTATCTCCTTGCGTCGATCGTGCGTCCTTTCACCGCCGCCGCGCACAGCGCGGCGCAAGTGCTGGCGATTCGCGTCACGGACCGGGTGGGCAAGGGCATTCGCAGCTCCGCTCGCGATGCGCTGCTCGCCGACTCGGCGGCGCCGGAAGCGCGGGGGCGCGCGTTCGGGTTTCATGCAGCGGCCGACAACGCGGGTGCGGTATTGGGGCCGCTCGTGGCGTTTTTCATCCTCAGGCTTCACGGCGTCGGCGCTCTCGATACCAGCAAGCACCTCCTGCCACGCGATGAGCACGCGATGAGGACCGTGTTCTGGCTGTCGGCGATTCCGGCGGCAATCGCGATGGTGATTTTGATAGTAGTTGTGCGCGACATCCCGCGGCGGGACACCGGTGCCAAACCGGGAGAAGCCGGCGGATCGGGCAGTCTGGGCAGCGGGTTCTGGGCGTACCTCGTCGTTGTCCTGCTTTTTACGCTCGGAAACTCCACCGACGCTTTTCTGCTGCTCCGGGCCAATCAACTGGGTGTGCCTGTGGCCCTGGCGCCGATACTCTGGGCTCTGCTCAACCTCGTGAAGTCGGCGACCGGCACCTACGGCGGACAGCTCTCCGACAGGATCGGCCGCAAGCCTCTGATCGTCGGAGGATGGCTCCTCTACGCCGCGGTGTATTTCGCGTTCGCGTGGGAGGGCGGGCCCTGGCAGGCGTGGGGCCTGTTCGCGGTCTACGGAATCTTCTACGGCATGACCGAGGGCACCGAGAAGGCGCTCGTCGCCGACATCGTTCCCATGGCTCGGCGCGGGGCAGCGTTCGGTTGGTACAATCTCGCCATCGGGTTGGGCGCTCTCCCCGCGTCGCTCATCTTTGGCTGGATCTGGGACCGGTGGGGGTCGTCGAGCGCGTTCGTATTCGGAGCGACGCTGGCGCTCGTCGCGGCGCTGCTCATGGCGGCGGTCGCCCCCTCCTCGCAGTTGCGCGAGGCGAAGTGATCTCGTAAGCGGTTCGCCGATTACGCTTGCTCCTCCGCGAGCGAATAGAGTGCGCGCTTCATCAACCGCACCAGGTCGCCGAGGAGGAAGTATGAAACACACACGTGGCAAAGGAGTTCTTTTTTTCGCGCTGTTCGTGGCCTTCACTGCCTGCGCAGATCCCGCGGGGCGTTCTGTCGGCCCTACTGCATCGAAGGATGTACTAGCCGAGCCAACGCCCGCGGCCGCGAGCGCTGAACGCGTCGCGCTGACCAGGATCGCGCGGCTGGTCGCGGTGGCGATGGACAACGAGCCGGCGCGGCAGCACCTCAAACGCGACATGCGAGCGGCGCCCTTTCACGAGCACAAGCTTCAACTCACCAGTTATCTGCGCTCAAAGGACGGCCGAGCGCTGCTCGAAGGCATGGCTGCGCGCACCCGCGGTGGGGAAAGCGATGTATTCGGCGCGCTGGCCGCGATTAGACCCCTCGAGTTCTACATGCCGGTCGTGAGGCATCGCGAATCGTGGACTGGCAAAGGGGACATTCTCGTTGTCTCGCAGCTGGATGAGTCCGCCCCGATCGTGGCGTTTGACGAGACGGGAAGAGAGGTCTCGCTCGACCGGAAGATCGCACCGGAACAACCAACGCTCTCGATCGTGCCGGTGGAAACGCGATTCGACGAGCCAATGGCCGCGGCCGCATCCCGAAACGTTCGCGACCTGGGCGGCAGCTCGATCGGAACGCTCGAGCGGCTGGCACCCAAAGGATCCAGCCTTATCGCCTGTGGGGACACGTGCGGTGGCGGGGGTGGCAGCGCACCACCTGCCGTCCCGCCGGGACTCTATCTGGAATACTCGCGGATTCTGGACATGAAGGAGGAGTGGTTTCGCGGCGATCCGGAAATCGAGGTCCACATTCAGGGGCCAACGGACGCAGCCAATCCGCGTTACGGAGCCGACCTGTCGTGCTCGGGCGAGCACCCATATGATTTCCGAAAGGTCTTCGACCAGAACACCGGGTTCTGGGAGGGCAAAGTGATGCTATTTTCGGCCGACGAAACGGCGGCATTTGCGGACAAGTTCAACCAGGGGTTCCACGTTCTCTTTTGGGAGGACGACAACGTGCCGTGCGTGCTCAAGCTCGATACCAACTCACTGGTCGAGCTGCTAAAATCCACCGCGAATGCGTTCAGCACAGTCGCCATCAAGATTTTTCCGAGGGCATCGCCCTTGGTGATGGCTGGAGTTTTCCTGGGCACGCTCTTCTCAAACTCTGGTGCGTGGCTGCTCACTAACGATGACTTTCTGGGAGCCGCTGTCGATCAGGCGAGCGCCGGCTACTCCTATCCCGGCAACACGCACGTGATCATGGATGGAACCACGCTCAATGGGCGTGCGACGATCGTTTACCACCAATAGCGAACGGGAGGGGAGATGTCACGTTTACTGCTGGCACTTTGCGCCGGGACCTGCATCCTCATGATGGGGCCGACTGTTTTGACTGCTCAGGAGCGGAGCTACGAGGAAAACGCGCTTCGCATCGACGAGCATGGCGGGACGATCAGGATAGTACGCGGCGCCTCGGAAACGGTGGTAGCGAAGATAGGAGTTTTCCGCGCGGTTGATGTGGCAGCCGTTGTGAGCCAGTCTCCCCACGCCGTCGCGGAGGCGACGGTATTTCAGCGCAACTACCGTCCGGGAACGTGGCTGGCCTCTCTTGGAATCGCGACCCTGGGCGCGGCTATTGGCGCGTCTCGAATCAACGGTCTGAACCAGGCGATTCCGACCGGATTTACCATCGCAAGCGTGTCGCTGATTACGGTTGGGGGGTTCAAGCTGGAGACCGCCCATCGAGCCCTTTCCAGGGCAATCTGGTGGTACAATCGCGATCTGAAGAAATAGCGAGAATTGTGTTCCTCGGGTCGCTCAATCGTCTGTAGAGGACAGATTGAACCACCAATGAGGATCAATGAAGTCGAGAATTCTTCGGGCGCTGCTGATTGGCGCCTCGGTTAGTGCAGCGACGGCCGGCGCCCAGACCATAGGTCATGGGGCGCCGGCCGTTGCCAACTCGGAATCGGGAACGGCGCCAGTTTCAGCGCGCGGAGTCGCGGCCAGCGATTCGTCCCGCGGCTATGACACCCAGGCGCTCCGCTTCGAGTCGCGTTGGGGCAGTGCAAGCATCATTCGCGGCGCCAGCGGAACTGTAGTCGGCACCGCCGGATTGTTTCGCGACCTCGATGTAACCCAGCTGGTCGGATCGTCGCCGCAGGCAGCGATGGAAGCGCGCGCATTCAAGACGAACAACTTTCGTGGCTCTGTCGTAGGTGGTCTGGGAGCGACCACGGTCGTTGTCGGCGCGATTCTTACGAGCAACAGCTCGAACAACGCGGCGAGCCCGATCCTCATGGTCGCTGGCGCCATCGCAACGGCATGGGGCGTCCAGCACCTGAACATGGGCTACTCGGCCCTGTCCCGCGCGTTGTGGTGGTACAACCGGGACCTCACGCGCTGATCTTTCGGCTCTTCCAGCGCCGGTAACCTGTCCATCCGCCGAAAGCGATCAGCGCCAGCGGAATAACGACACCAAGCGACGCGATTAGCGCGGCGACGAGCCCGACGAAGTTCTTCCACGCGCGCCGCAGGGCCGCGGCGATCGGATTCTCGCCGGGAGTGTTGCCCAATATCGGCGCCGGCTCGTGCACGGTGATTGAGAGCGTGCTCATCGCCACCCGCGCGCTCAGATAGCGAAGCCTGCCCTCGTATCGCTCGATTTCTTCGCGCACGCGCGCCAGCTCACGCTCGACGCGCAGCACTTCATCCAGCTTCCCGGTTCTGGTGGCGAGGAGGGTGATGAGCCGCTCCTCGAGACGCCCTGAGTTCTTCACACGGGCGGAGACATCGACGAACTCTTCGCCGACATCCTGGGCCGTCGAGTTGACGGTCTCGACCTTTCCGATCGTCGACAGCGAGCCCACCGCCTGATCATATTTCGTCACCGGGATCTTGAGCTCGAGCGTCGCGACCCTGATCTGATCGTTGCCGCCACTGATCGCGGAGTTGGTGATATATCCACCGAGCTGTGCGGTGAGCTGACGAATTCTGAGCACCGCCGGGTCGACCTTGTCGACTTCAATGAACGCCTGCCCCGTACGAATCACCATCGTGGGCGCGGGAGAGGCAGCGGCGTTCACGTTCTGAAGCGGATCAGCGCCCGAGCCCGCCTGTGAATCGGCTTCGTCTGACGCAACAGCGCCAACGGATTCACTCAGGGAAGTGGCGCCGCTGACTCCCCCTATGACGCCGGATGCTCTCGCCGACACTCCGGAGGTCGGCGTTGCGACCGGCGCGTTCAATGTCTTGCCCAAAAAGCCCCGTCGCCCATTGACGAGACCGCTGGAATCGGCCGCTGAAGAAGAAGTGTCGGTGCACCCAGTGAGGAGGCAGGCGACGATGACGAGCGAGGCTAGTGCTTTCATTTCTGACTCGGTTGAGGTCTCAGGGGAGACGCCAACCGAATCAGTTGTTGCACAGCTAGGGCTTTAGCAGCACTTCGATCCCGCCTTGTTGTAGCGGTCGTTCATGCGCGTGTGCCGGAACTCGGTCTCGGTCATTATCCGATCGCCGGGATGGGCAGACCGCATGTGCCCGAGGTAGCGCTCGTAGTCGGGGACGCCGAGCACCGCGCGGACGAGGGAAGCTGTGCGAGAAAGCATGGAGGTGATGTAGTTGATCATTTGGATGAATTACGAGCCGGCAAATACCTCTCGAACAACTCGTAGATGCGGCGATACTCGTCGGCCCACGACGAGGGTCTTACGAATGCATGATCCTCGACCGGATACGCCGCAAGCTCCCACCGCGTCTTGCCGAGCTCGATGAATCGTTCGGTGAGCCTTACGATATCCTGGAAATGGACGTTGACGTCTACCATTCCGTGCGCCATCAGCAGCGGATCCTGGAGACCTTCCGCGAAGTAAATAGGAGACGACTGACGGTACGCCAGCGTATCGTTTTGCGGGAGATTGAGGATGTTTGAGGTATAACCCTGATTGTAGTGCGCCCAGTCGGTGACGCTCCTCAAGGCCGCGCCCGCGCCAAAGTGGGGAGACTCCGTAAACAGGGCCATAAGCGTGATGAACCCGCCGTAGCTCCCGCCGTAGATGCCGATGCGCTTGGGGTCAACTCCGACGCTCTGGACCAGGTATTTGGACGCATC
>JADGQU010000121.1 GCA_017881545.1 Gemmatimonadaceae bacterium | reverse complement strand
CCATTTCCGCCTCCAGCGTCGCCGTCACGCGCGCGTCGACGCCGGCGCGCGGCGGATTGAGTATCACCAGATCTGCGGGGAGAAGTCCCGCCAGCGCGTCCTCCACTCTCGCCCGAATCGCGCGTGACGGCTCCGCGAGCCTCGATGCCGACCATGTGGACGCATCAGGATCGAGCTCGATCGCGGTCACGGTTACACCCTGCTCGGCGAGTGCAATCGCGGTGTGGCCGGCGCCTGCGTACGCATCGATCACAGTGCGCGGCTCGTACGCACGGGCACGGTCCAGCACGTACGCGCGAAGAATCTCAGCCACCTCCGCATTCACCTGCGCGAATGAGGCGCTCGGATCGCGATCCTGACGCTTGTCATATAGAAGTCGACGCGGTTTTTCATCGGCTGGCTCCCACCACACGGCCGAGATCGACGGAACCGCGGCGGAAAATTGGTCGCGCGCCGCCCAGCTCTGTCCGCCCATCATCACGAAAGTCGGACCGCCATTCGTGATGCGGACGCTCCCGCGCAGCTCCTTCGCGTCCGGAAAATAGGCATCAGCTTCCATGATCTCGCGCCACGCCGCGACGACGCGACTGTCAGTGATCGGACAGTCCGCGAGCGGAAAGATTCGCGACGGATCGTCATACGGATGAAGCCCCGCGATCCAGCGCGCTCCGCGACGGCGTATCGCGAGCGTGAGCTTATTTCGATAGCGCCACTCCTTTGGACTGCGCTCGATGGGAGGCGCGTCGACGATGCGCTTCCCAATACGCTGCACGGAATCGCGGATGATCACCTGCTTGGCCGCCAGCTGGGAGTCGTACGTCATGTGCTGGAGTTGGCAGCCGCCGCAGTTGTCTCTCGTGTAATGGGGACAAGGCGGATCGATCCGAACGGAAGACGGAGACGCGATGCTTCTGAGCGTGCCGCGCGCGAAATGTCCCTTGCCCGAGATCTGCGCCGTCACGACGTCGCCGGGCGCCGTGCGCGGAACGAAAACGACGAGCCCATTGCTCCGGCCGACGCCGTCTCCGCCGGCGGCGATCGATTCGATTGAGACGCTGACGGCGGCCATCAGTCGCGCAGACTCTCGGTGCGCGCAGCCTGCTTCCACGAATCGAGCGCAGCATCGCTGCCCCTGGCCGGCACACCTGCCCCGACCCCGGTGGTCGAGACCGCACGCGCTCCCCTGTCGCGCTCCGCCAGCAGAGCGCCCGCGATCGCCGCCACTCGGACCGATTCCTCGCGCGGCGGACGCTCGAGAATGGACGCTAGCCGCCGCTCCAGCCACTGGATGTCGATGGCCCCGCGCTGAAACTCGTCGTCGTCCATCAGCCGAATGTGGAAGTCGCGCGACGTTTCCACGCCCAGGATAATCAGATCGACCAGAGCCCGGCGCATCCGGGTGACCGCCTGCTCCCGGTCGGCGCCCCAGACGATGAGCTTGGCGAGCATCGGATCGTAGTACAAGCCGATCTCGCTCCCCGATTCCACGCCGCCATCCCAGCGCACTCCCGGCCCGCTCGGCAAATGCAGATGGTGAATTCGCCCGGTCGATGGCAGGAAATTGTTGGACGCGTCTTCGCTGGTGATGCGGCACTCCATCGCCCAGCCGTGTGGCGCGATGTCCTCCTGCCTGAACGGGAGCATCTCACCCGCCGCAATTCGAAGCTGCCACTGCACAATGTCGATTCCGGTCACCAACTCGGTCACGGGATGCTCGACCTGGAGCCGGGTGTTCATCTCCAGGAAATAAAACTCACCACTCTGGTCGAGAAGAAACTCGCAGGTGCCGGCATTCACGTACCCCGCGGCCCGCGCCGCGCGCACGGCAGTCTCGCCCATCTTTCTTCGCAGCTCCGGAGTGACGGCGACGCTCGGAGACTCTTCGATCATCTTCTGATGCCGGCGCTGGACCGAGCATTCCCGCTCGCCCAGCGAGAGGACGTTGCCGTGCGAATCGGCGAGCACCTGAATCTCGACGTGCCTGGGCCGCGCGACGAACTTCTCGAGATACACTGCGTCGTCGCCGAATGCGCTCTTCGCTTCCCGCCGCGCCGCCTCGAGCGCGCCCGCCAGCTCTTTCGGCTCCGAGACCACGCGCATCCCCTTTCCGCCGCCGCCCGCCGCAGCCTTGAGCAGCACCGGATACCCGAACTTCTTCGCGATCTTCTCGGCTTCCTTCGCGTTCTCCAGGGGCTCGGTCGTTCCCGGGACAACCGGAACTCCGTGCTTGACGGCGAGCGTTCGCGCGGCGGTCTTGCTTCCCATCGCCGCGATCGCCTCTGCGGGCGGCCCGATCCAGACAAGTCCAGCATCGCGAACCGCTCGCGCGAACCACTCGCGTTCCGAGAGAAAACCGTAGCCGGGATGAATGGCTTCGGCGCTCGTCAACTTCGCGGCTTCGATGATCTTGTCGCCGAGCAGGTAGCTCTGACTCGAGGGCGGCGGGCCGATCAGAACTGCCTCGTCCGCTTCGCGTACGTGCGGCGCGCGCACGTCGGCTTCGCTATATACCGCGACCGTTTTTATCCCGAGCTCCTGGCACGCGCGAATGACGCGCAGGGCGATCTCGCCACGATTCGCGATGAGAACCTTTTTGAACATCAGGACATCAGAGCCTGCGCTCTCGATCCATCAGAGCGGAATGTTTCCGTGCTTCTTCGGCGGGTTCTTGTCGCGTTTTGTCTGTAGCGATTCGAGCGCGTCGATGAGGGCGGGCCTGGTATCGCGCGGATCGATGATGTCGTCGAGATAGCCGCGCCCGGCGGCGATATACGGATGGGCGAACTTCTCCCGGTACTCCTCGATCTTGGCCTCGGTGGCCGCCGCTTGGTCATTGCTCTCGGAGATCTCCTTTCTGAAGAGAATCTCCACCGCACCCTTTGGTCCCATCACGGCAATCTCCGCCGTCGGCCAGGCGACGTTGAAGTCGCCGCGGATGTGCTTGGAGCTCATGACGTCGTAGGCCCCGCCGTATGCCTTGCGCGTGATCACGGTGAGCTTGGGCACCGTCGCCTCGCAGTACGCGTAGAGCAGCTTTGCCCCGTGCTTGATGATCCCGCCGTGCTCCTGTGCCGTGCCCGGCAGAAAACCGGGAACGTCTTCGAACGTCACGATCGGGATGTTGAACGCATCGCAGAAGCGGATGAAGCGCGCGGCCTTTAGCGAGGCGCTGATGTCCAGCACTCCGGCGAGCACGGCCGGCTGGTTGGCCACCACCCCGACGCTGAATCCACCGAGGTGCGCGAACCCGCAAATAATGTTCTTCGCGTAGTCTCGCTGCACTTCGTAGAACTCGCCATCGTCGACGACGCGCGTGATCACCTCGTGCATGTCGTACGGCTTGTTGGCGTTGTCGGGCACGACGTCGAGCAGCGATTCTTCGCGCCGGTTGCGCGGGTCGGTCCCCGGACCACGCGGCGCGGGCCCAAGATTGTTCGAGGGAATGAAGCGGAAGAGGTCGCGGATCTGCTGAAGGCATTCCGGCTCGGAGTCGCAGGCGAAATGGGCGACGCCGGATTTCTCGGCGTGCGCGTCGGCGCCACCCAGCTCCTCCATCGTGACATCTTCGTGCGTCACGGTCTTCACGACGTTGGGACCGGTCACGAACATGTACGACGTGCCCCGCACCATGTACGTGAAGTCGGTGATCGCAGGAGAATAGACGGCACCGCCCGCGCACGGCCCGAGAACAGCCGAGATCTGCGGGATGACGCCGGAGGCGAGGGTGTTCCGAAGAAATATTTCCGCGTAGCCGCCGAGCGAGACGACGCCTTCCTGGATGCGCGCGCCGCCGGAGTCATTCAATCCGATAACCGGCGCGCCGTTCCGCATCGCCAGGTCCATGATCTTGACGATTTTTTCAGCGAAGGACTCGGAGAGCGACCCGCCGAACACCGTAAAGTCCTGCGAGAAGACGTAAACGAGCCGGCCATCGATCTTTCCGTGCCCGGTGATGACGCCATCTCCGTAGAATTTTTGGGTCTCGAGGCCGAAATCGGTCGAGCGGTGGACGACGAAGCGGTCGAGCTCGACAAACGACCCTTCGTCGAGAAGGAGCTCGAGCCGCTCGCGGGCAGAGAGCTTTCCCTTCTCGTGCTGTGTCTTGAGTCGCGCCTCGCCTCCGCCCAGCTCGGACTCGGCGCGCCGGCGCTCCAGGAGGTCTAGCTTGTCTCTCATCGTCATTGGAGCGAAAAGCTAACGCGCCGCGGAGTGAGCATCTAGCGCCGCACCAACATCCAGCAGCGCATGAAACGGAACCCCGCGCTGGCAGAGAGGGTGCGAGCAATGCTATCGTTCCGGTTGTACCGATGGCACCATGAACCAACCCGTCCGATTTGACTCCACCACGAAGAAGGTCACGCAAGCCGCGTAAGCGCGGGGTGCGCCGCCCCGCGCAACAGCACACATCGCTGCCGACGAGCCGCAACGCGTACATGGAGACGCGACAGTGGCTCCTCGATCGGCACGGACCGGTGTGCGCGTACTGCGAGCGTCGCGTCAGCTCGAAATCGATCACGATGGATCACGTGACGCCGCGAAAGGGCAAGACGGCGTTCGATCGCCGCGACAACCTCGTGCTCGCGTGCCCGGCGTGCAACGCGCTCAAGGCCGATCAGCCATTCCTGGCGTTCCTGCTGGCGCGACGGGCGCGCGCGGCGAGTCTGCTGCGCTACGGGGGCCATCTGAGTCCGATGCTTCTCGACCTTGCGAGGGAAATTGCGGGACCGGAAGCGTCTGCGCGGGCAGAGCGGCTCTCCGATCCGGACTATCCTTACCTGGACTAGGAGCCCGTCGCCTTCAGCTCGCGAGACCTTCGAGGCACGTCGCTCTCGCTTTCGGCCGGCGCTGTGGCAGGGGTTTCTTCCGACTTTGCGGTGCGGGTTGCAGCGGCAGCGGCGGCACGCTT
This sequence comes from Gemmatimonadaceae bacterium, assembly GCA_017881545.1. Taxonomy (GTDB): domain Bacteria; phylum Gemmatimonadota; class Gemmatimonadetes; order Gemmatimonadales; family Gemmatimonadaceae; genus UBA4720. The sequence continues at coordinate 1,933 of JADGQU010000121.1, read as the reverse complement.
GGTCTTCGGCTTGAGCCTCGCCTTGATGAACGCGAGCACATCCATCTCGTGCTGACGAAGAGTCGGGCCTATAGTCTTGCGCTTATTCCAGTGGCGCTCAGGCAGCGGGGGTAGAACCGAGCCTTCCAGGTACGCTTCGATGAGCGCCGGGTGGATGTAGTACTTGCGGCAGACGCTGCGAGTGTTGCCGAGCCTCTTGGCGGTCACATCGACCGCCGCCACGATGTTCTTCTCGGCCTCGCGCTTGGAGTTCGCCGGTCCCATCGCGCGCAGCGCTTCCGCCACGAGCATCGTCCCGGCCCAGGTGCGGAAGTCCTTGGCGGTGATTTCGCGTCCTGTGACATCCTGCAGATATTTGTTCACATCTTCCGCGTCGACTTCCTGACGCTTGCCATCGTCGTCGAGGTACTTGAACAGCTCCTCGCCACGGATCGCCTGACAGCGCTGCACGATGTGCGCGATGCGTTTGTCGGTGACCGAGACGGCGTGCTGAATTCCGCTCTTTCCGCGAAACTCGAAGCGAAGCTCGGATCCCACGACGGCGACGTGCCGGCGGCGCAGGGTGGTGAGACCAAAGGACTTGTTGGATTTCCTGTATTCGTCCGATCCGATTCGGATCAGCGTCGTCTCCAGCAGCCATACCACCGTCGCCATGATCTTGTCGCGATCGAATCCCTCTTTCGCGATGTCGGACTCGACGCGCTCTCGGATCTTCCACAGCACGTCGCTGAGCTCGAACATCCGCTCGAATTTGGTTCCGTCGCGGTGCTTGCGAAAATGGGGATGGTAGCGATACTGCTTGCGGCCGCGCGCATCGCGGGCCGTCACCTGCAGGTGGCCGTCCTCGTGGGAGCAGATCCAGACGTCCGTCCACGCCGGGGGAATCACCAGCGCGTGTAGTCGATGGAGAGCTTCGCGCGACTTGATCACGACACCATCGGGACCTATGAACGTGAAGCCGCGGCCGTGGCGGTGACGGCGAATTCCCGGCATCGCATCGGTGACATATCTGAGGCCCGCGGCTGCGGCGGACCCCATGTATTCCTGAGAGACAGACTGGCCCAGCTTTCCTCCTCGAACATCGCACGCTCAGTGGTCACGCCTCATGCCGCAAGACGGTAAGAGGCGGGGCGTCACATATGGACGAGACGGCGGCGCGGCGGCAACTGTTTTTTGCGCGCCGGCGCGCTGGACTGCGTGTAGGGCCACCCCCCGTTCGCCTTCGATCCGGGGCAGAACGGCACGCCCGCCGTTGGCCGGGCGCGCCCAGTAGCGAGCGCGAGCGCTCCGCGTTCAATTTTCAGGCATAGGGCGAGTTTCCACCCCGTGGAGGAAAGATGCCGAGCTCAAAGCACGAAGTCCGTTTCCCGGGCGAATCGGACTACTACCGGGCGGCCCGGGACAAGCTGCTCGACGCCGAGTCCGAGCTGAGGCGAGCAATCGAGTCCGTGGCCGCCCAACGGCGAACCCTGCCACTCGGAGGGGAGGTCCCACAGGACTACCCCTTCGAGGAGATCGTGGGCGGAAATGGCAACGCCAGTAAGCGCACGGTGCGGATGTCGGAGCTCTTCGCCGATGGAAAGGATACGCTGATCCTCTACAGCTTCATGTACGGGCCCGAGATGGCCCGTCCCTGCCCCTCGTGCACGTCAATAATAGATGGCCTGGACGGAGAGGCGCCGCACGTGGCGCAGCGGGCGAGCCTGGCAATCGTCGCGAAGTCTCCGATCGAGCGCATTCGCGAGTTCGCCAGGGAGCGGGGCTGGCGCAACCTGCGAATCCTGTCGTCCGCGGGATCAACCTACAACCACGACTATCAGGGTGAGAACGCCAAGGGCGACCAGATGCCGGCCCTGAACGTGTTCGTCCGGAGGAACGGCAAGATTGCCCACTTCTATAACACGTAGCTGATGTTCGCGCCGGCGGCGCCGGG
>JADGQU010000120.1 GCA_017881545.1 Gemmatimonadaceae bacterium | reverse complement strand
TTCGCGCGCCCGCGATGTTCTGTACTTCCGGCTCACTACCAGTGAATGGAACTCGCGTCCAAGGATTGCCGCGATCACAGCGCCCGGAATCACCCCAGCCGTGGCGATCCCGATGACGATCTCGGGGTCGTAGGCGCGCGCCACCTTGAGCGCCAGTCCGCGCGACAGCTCGCCGAAGAATGGCCATTCGATTTCGAGGACGCCTTTGGCGGCGTCGACCGTGTGTTTCCGCGGTGACATTTTGCTCTCAAGCTGTTCGGGGAAAAGCAGTTAGGTTAAGCTAGCCCTCTCACATCATAGTCGGTAGATTCGACCAAATGTCATTCTGGGACCGCCTTACGGGCGGCAAGCCGAAGCCGGCGACCGAAAACCTCGACTACCTCAACGAGGCGCTCGCGCTGGAACGTCAGGGCGATTATGATGCCGCGCTGACGTCGTATCGGCTCGCCCTCCGCCAGAGACCCAACAATCACAAGGTCCTCCAGAACATGGCAATCGCCTACTCGAAGCTTGGTCAGCTCGATGAGGCGATTCGCTGCTACCGTCGCGCTCTCGCGGTCGAGCCCAAGCTCTCGGGAGCACACTACGGTCTGGCATTTCTTCTTCTCAGGCGAGGTGAATTGAGCGACGCGGCGTTTCACCTCGAGGCGTTTCTGATGGATCCGCCGAAAAGCGCGGAAGCCGAACGCTGGGTGAAGCACGCCCAAAAAACTCTCGACGAGATGAAGAGCGCCGAACCTCCTCCTTCAAACCCGCAATTGAAGACCAGCGACTATCCGGGGATTTCGGAATAGATGGGAGCGGTACTCGCTGTCGTAAGCCAGAAGGGAGGAGTCGGCAAAACCACCACCGCTGTAAATCTCGCCGCCGCGTTCGCGCGCCGCGGGATGAAGACGCTGCTCATCGACGTCGATCCGCAGGGATCGGTGCGCTACGGCTCGGGCCTCGCGCGCGGCCACGAGACAGCGGGCTTCGCCGATTACCTGAACGGCGAGCGCAGCCTGCGCGAGATCATACTTCCGACTTCCCTTCCGTGGTTGCGGGTGATCCTTGCGGGCTCCGTCGCCGACGAGTCGGACCACGCCGTCTACTCGCAGCTCGTCCGGGAGACGAATGTCCTCCAGGATCTGCTTGGAATGGCCGAGCAGCGTTGCCAGGTGGTGGTCGTGGATACGCCGCCAGGGCTGGGATCGATCACTCGCAAGGTCCTGGGCGCGGCCGAGCACGTCATCATCCCGCTTCAATGCGAGCCGCTGGCGCTCCAGACGACGCCGCAGATTCTGCGCGCGATTCAGGACATAGTGGCCGTCAACGAGCGCCTCACGCTCGATGGCATTCTCCTCACCATGTACGAGGAGAACAATCCTGCCAGTGACCGGGTAGTGGACTATGTGAGAAGGCATCTCCCCGCCAACATCGTCTTCGACGTCGTGATTCCGCGCACCGTGGCTACGGCCGACGCGTTCGCAGCGGGCCAGCCGGTAGTCGTTCGGAGTCCGGCCGACGCGGCGTCACAAGCCTACGTGAACCTCGCGACGCTACTCGCCGACCGGTTGGTATGATGAAGTTTCATGCGGGCGTAACGTTCTCGGCCATCCTTGGGGTGGTCGGGCTCGCCGCCGCCGCGTGCACCGACGTCAGCGGCAGCTCGACATCGGTTCTCTCGATCCAGTTCGACAGTCTGTCAGCGCCGTCCGTCGTCGTCGGCGACACATTGCGCGACACCACCGGTGCGGTCGTCCGGCCCGTCGTCCACGCCTTCAACTTCAAGGGCGATGAGATCATTCCAGCGCCTGTGTTCTTCCTATCGCCCGACTCGGGCGTCACCGTCGACAGCCTAACCGGGATCGTCGTTGGAGACAGCCTGCGCTCGACACCGGCGCGTATCATCGCCACCGTCGGAAGACTCCAGGCGATCCAGAATGTCGACGTTACACTTCGCCCGGATCTCGTGCAGGCTGTGAACGGCCTCGACAGCTTGCAGTATTCGCTGCTCGACACCACTCTCAACTTGTCACATCAGCTACAGGTGAAACTCAGTCATGGCGTCGCTCCGGACGACAGCGCCGTGAAGTCTTACATCGTGAGCTTCGCCATCGTCGCGCAGAGCGACCCGCGGCTGGCGGAATTGGTGAACGATGCCGGAAGGGCGTCTGTCGTCGACACGACCGACGCGAGCGGTATAGCGGGAAGGATGATTCGTCTGCATCCTGTCTTTCTCACATCGTCCGCCGATTCGATCGTGATCAATGCCACTGCTAAGTATCGTGGCGCGCAGGTGAACGGCAGTCCGGTGCGGCTCGTACTCCTGCTCAAACCGCCCACCTAAAACAACCACTTTCGGGGAGAGAGAATGGCACTGATGGAAGCCAAAGGTGGACCGCGACCCGCTCCGGGAACGCTAAACCAGCTCTTTTTCGAAGCCGTCTCGAAGTTCAACAGACCGGACGCGTTACAGGTCAAGCGTGGCGGTGTCTACCATCCAATTTCGCATATTGAAGTCGCCGAGCGCGTACGGCACGCCGCGCGCGGCCTCTCGTCCCTCGGCGTCAGGCGTGGAGACCGCGTCGGGATCCTTTCCGAGAATCGGCCGGAGTGGGCAATCGCCGATTTCGCCTGCCTCACCGTCGGCCTCACCGACGTCCCGATCTATCCAACTCTGCCGGCGGACCAGATCGCCTACATGCTCAAGGATTCGGGCGTGGTCGCGGTCTTCGTCTCGAACAAGGGCCAGGCGGAAAAGATCAGAGAAATCCGCACGCAGCTTCCCGCGCTGAAGACCGTGATCGGCTTCGACGAGATTCCCGGCCTCACCAACATGTCGATGGCAGAACTTGAAAAACGGGGATCGCACGGCGAGAACAGGGAGTCGATCGCCACCTACCGCGAAGACGCTCTCTCCGTCAAGCCGGATGATCTCGCGACCATCATATACACTTCGGGGACTACCGGTGAGCCCAAGGGCGTGATGCTGACGCACGACAACATCTACTCGAACGTCGAGGCATCGCGAAAAGCAATTCCTTTCGACGGCCGCGACGTAGGGCTGAGCTTTCTCCCGCTCTCGCACATCTTCGAGCGGATGGCCGGGCACTACCTGATGTTCGCCACCGGCACATCGATCGCCTACGCGGAATCGATCGACACCGTGCCCACCAATCTGCAGGAGGTGCGGCCGACTCTCGTTCTCTCTGTCCCGCGTCTCTATGAAAAGATGTACGCCCGCGTTCTGGAGAACGCTCTGATGGGCGGATTCCTCAAGAAGAAGATTTTTTTCTGGGCGCGTGGCGTCGCCGAGCGCTGGGCCAATGAGAAGCTGGCCGGGAGGGAGCCGGGCGCGCTGCTGGCAAAGCAGTATGAGATAGCGCAGAAGCTCGTCTTCTCGAAGCTGAAGGCGCGGACAGGTGGACGCCTTCGCTACTTCGTCTCCGGTGGCGCGCCGCTCGCACCGGATATCAACAAGTTCTTCTACGCCGCTGGATTGGTGATCCTGGAAGGATACGGGCTGACGGAGACTTCACCAGTGATCGCAGTCAACACGCCCGACAATTTTCGCATCGGCACCGTCGGAAAGCTGGTCGACGGCGCCGAAGTCAAAATTGCGAGCGACGGCGAGATCCTCACTCGAGGGCCCAACGTCATGAAGGGCTACTACAACAAGCCAGACGCAACTCGCGAAGCAATCGAGCCGGATGGCTGGTTCCACACCGGCGACATTGGTGAGCTGAACGATGGATTCCTGGCCATCACCGACCGCAAGAAGGACATTATCGTCACGGCCGGTGGCAAGAAGGTCGCGCCGCAGCCGCTCGAGAACAAAGTCAAGACCAACAAGTACGTCGCCCAGGCCGTGATGATCGGGGACAGGCGCAAATTCCCCGCGATGCTGATCGTGCCGAACTTCGATCAGCTCGAGAGATGGGCGGCCAGGAACAACATTATCTGGACGGATCGCGCGCAGCTGCTACGCATGCCAACGATCCAGGCGAAGATCGAAAAAGAAGTGAACAAGGAGCTGGAAGGCGCGGCCCACTTCGAGATGCCCAAGAAGGTCGGTTTGCTAGAGCACGATTTCTCGATCGAGGCCGGCGAGCTGACGCCGACCCAGAAAGTGAAGCGGAAGGCGATCGACAAGCACTACAAGGCGCTCATCGATTCCATGTACGAAGAGGCCGAGCGAACGGGAGTCACCGATCAGCACGCGATAGCTTGATCACCTCCGGCCCTTTCTCCGCCACCCAATAGTTCTCGTCGTGGGCAAGCACTAGCAAATCGGGCGGCGGTGGAAACTCGGCCGGTCCGACGATCCTCCCCCCTGGGCGGATCGCTTTCACGGCCGACGCGAGAATTCCCGGCGGGAACGAGGAATCGATCGCGACGCCGAGCACGGAGCCGGGCGCTACCGGGATATCCGATCCGACCAACAGCAGCCCGACGGTCTCCGATTCCTCGACTCCACTCTCCGAATTGAGCGCGAGCACCCGCACTTCCGACATCAAGCTCAGTTCCTGCGCGGCGCTCCCCCAACTCCCCCCAAGTACGACCGTCGCTCCCGGCTCCGTGACGTTGAGAAAGGCGCCTGCGCGCGTGGCGAGTTCTTCCCGCTCCAGAGTAGATGCCCGCTGTCCGGGCTTGCGGCGCGGCAGTTCGGCGCCCCCGCTGAAATCGGCTATACCAGTTGTGATCGCGTATTTCGCGGAGCAGGTCGGGCAGCCGAGGGTGCCGTCGAGGACGAAACGACTGGAGACGGCCTTCAACGACGCGACGAGCCAGGTATCCTCGTGCGCGTTGATGCAGCGCAGCAGGTCGAGCAGCTCGATGAACACGTCGACTTCAGCCGCGGATCTTCATCGCCGCACGCGAGGGCTAGCTGTGCGACAGCCGCAGCTCGTCGACATTCACCCTCTCCGGCTGTGTGAGCGCGAACAGCACGGCTCCAACGACGTCACCCGGATCGAGCATTGGCCGCTTCGAGTGCGGGTTCGCGACAGGATCTGTAACCGCTACGTCATTCCAGATCTCGGTGTCGGTCGCTGCCGGAGAAACCAGCGTCGTGCGGACGCCGGTGCCGCGCAGCTCGGCGCGCATCACTTCGTGAATGGCGCGCAGGCCGAATTTGGCCGCCGAGTAGGCGGCGTTGCCCGTGAAGATGGTTCTGTCCGCGATCGAGCCGATCGTGACAATGTGGCCCCGCTTCCTCTCTTTCATTCCGCCTAGAAACGCGCGCACAAAGAGAAATGGGCCGACGAGATTAGTGCTGATCGTTTCGACGAAGGACTCGGGGGTCGTCTCCTCCGCGGTGGCGACCCTGAATATCCCGGCGTTGTTCACGAGGATGTCGGGCGCGCCGGCGAGCTCGCTGATAACGCGCTTCGTCGCCTGCTCGACGCTCTTCGGATCGGTGACGTCGCACGTGACGGGGATCGAGCCCTTGATGCGCGCCGCGCGCTCCTTGAGCTTCGCTTCAGTCCTCGCGACGAGGACCACGCGTACTCCATGGCTGCCGAGCGCTTCGGCGATTCCGGCGCCGATCCCTCTGGAAGCGCCGGTTACGACAGCGGTCCGCCCGCCAAGTGAAGGCACTCTCTAGTCGCGGCCGTTGTGCGCGAGCCGCAGGAACTCGTCGCGCGTCTTGGGATCTTCCCGAAACGCGCCCCTCAACGCCGACGTGATCGTCTTCGAGTTCTGCTTCTGTACTCCGCGCATCATCATGCAGAGGTGATAGGCCTCAATCACGACTCCGACTCCACTCGGGTTGAGCACGCTGCACAAGCCCTCGGCGATCTGCTCCGTCAGCCGCTCCTGCACCTGTAGCCGCCTGGCATAGACGTCCACAATGCGGGGGATCTTGGAGAGACCCACGATCTTCCCGTTCGGGATGTAGGCCACGTGCGCCTTCCCGAAGAAGGGCAGCATGTGGTGCTCGCACAACGAGTAGAGCTCGATGTCGCGCACCATGATCATGTTGTCGTGCTCTGCCTTGAAGATCCCCTGCCCGACTACGTCCTCGGCACTGGACTTATAGCCCTCGGTGAGGAATTTCATCGACCTGGCGACGCGCTCCGGCGTTTTGAGCAGGCCTTCGCGCTGGGGATCCTCGCCGATCAGCTCCAGCTCGCGCCGTATGAGCTCCTCGAACTCCTTATCTGCCTGTGTATTCGACATAGTTGTTTTCGGTCTCCCACAGGACGAGCCGCGTAAGGTTCGCGGGTTTTACCTGCGGGGCCAGAATTTTCCAGAACGCCATTACAATGTTCTCGGATGTCGGAATGACGCCCTTCATGAAGGGAACGTCGAGATTGAAGTTCTTGTGATCTACAATGTCGACGATCTCGCGCTCGACGATTTTCTTTAGCTGGGAGAGGTCGCAGACGTAGCCGGTTTTGGGGTCGATCTCACCCTCCACTGATACGTCCAGCGTATAGTTGTGACCGTGCCAGTTCGGGTTGTTGCACTTCCCGAACAGCCTGTCGTTCTCCGCGTCGGAGAGCTGCGGATTGTGGACACGGTGGGCGGCGTTGAACCGCATCCGGCGGGTGACTGTTACGTGCGGCATGTTTAGGGTAAGATATCAAATGCTTGGAAGCGCCGCCCTAGGGCAGAGTCTTCCTAAACCAAAAGAAGCTCCGCCGGTTGACTGGCGGAGCTTCAGAAAGAATGGGACGGAGAGGTTTTTTGAAGCCCGGTCGAATTTTTGAGGCCCTCACCCCGCCTACCGTCTTCCCCGCACTGGGGCATGACGTCAGCTAAAGTTTATTGGACCCACTCTAAGGACTTGTTGGCTCAAAAAGTGAGTTCTCCGCCCCAACGATTGTGCCGTGTTTTTTGTTCAGTAACGGCTGCACTAATGACTCCCTGAAGCTACCGGTCGTCACATTC
>JADGQU010000438.1 GCA_017881545.1 Gemmatimonadaceae bacterium | reverse complement strand
AGGCACGCGTGAGGGCAGCAGCGACCGGTGCCTCGGAACTCCTCATCGAGGACGAGCCCGGTGCGAGGGCCTGATTCGCGCGCTGGACATGCTCTCTCAGAGCATGCAAAGAGGGACTTAAGTGGAGCGCCATGCATTTCGACGAAGCGCGCGTTCTAGATGCCCACAGAACACGGATGAGGCATCAGAACTAACCGGTGCCTGTAGGTTCCGCGCCGTCAGCGTAAGGTGAGCGTGCCGTCTTCTGCGACGGTGACACGGATGACCGGGAGACGGAACCGCGTTTGGGCTGTTTCCCCGCTTCCTTCTTCCAGCCAGGAGGCGTCATTGTCGGGGCGGGTGACGACCAACACTTCGTCGGCGGGGAACTCCCTCAACGCGTCTTCGATTGCTTTTACCGGGCTCGGGTCGCCTACGCGAGCCTCGACGTCCTCTGTGGGGGTCGCTTCTGCCGTCTTGACCGCAAGCGATGCCGCCTCGGTACGGGCGTCGTCCTCGGCGTTCGTCAGCCAGTCGAGCCGCGAAATCTCCGATGCGGGTGCAACGACAAGCATCTCGGCGTCATCGCCGCCGCGATTGCGTACGAAGTCGTGGAGTACGCCGTCGGCGACTTCGGTAGTGATCACGACGAGCAAACGACGCGGCATCTTCTGTAAAGCCTAGTCCCCCAAGCCGCTCGGTCGCGAGCTCGACACTCTGCAGCACAAGGCGTCGCAAGGCTGCGCGAAGCCAGGACGCGAACTTCGCTCCGACGTGGATCTCCGAAACGCTTCCTGGCGCTAGGTCAACCGGTTGTCTCGGCGTCCTCGATTGTGAGTTCCCGGTTTTCTTGCGCGGCATCGGTCGTTGCCTTCTCGATCGCCTCTTCGCGGCTGCGGTGGTATCCCTGGGCGTAGCTGCCATAGTCGACCTGCCAGCCTCCGTCTCCTTGGTGGACGCGGATGGGCTCGGCTTCGACACGGGTGAGGCGCTGGCCGAGCGGCTCAACTCGGCGCCCGTCGGCGGACTCCAGAGAGGCGGCAGGGACACGTTCGGTGTCGGCCTCGATCGGCGCCGTGTGCAGGTCGCCGCGGCCCACACTGGCGCGCCTGCTGTGACGCTCAGTCGAATGCATGTCCAATCTTGCGCGCGTCGCGCAGCGCGTCTCCTCTCGGCACAGATAGATAACGTCGTTGCGGTCTGGGCGCGCAAGCTCACGAAATTGATCCGGCCGTCGTAGCGTTGCCCCGCAAAGGTGGCAGTGGCGATTGGTCATCTCGGAAGATGGAACGAATCAGTTGGCAGATCGGGTGCGAACACGGCGAGTGCGTTCTTTGGCATGACCCTCTGTTCCAATCCGAGGGCGCCAGCGACGAGGGAACTGCGCCCGCACCGCCGCGAGGTCTCGTACGGGCCGACAAGTGGAAGACCGTCGGGTACGACACGCCGCTCATTGTGCGCAGAGGCCACCGCAGAAAGCGGCGATCCGTGCTGGGGCTACTTCTCGATGTCCCGGGCCGTTGCCGGCTGCCGTGTTTGCGGTATCAGCAGGAGGTGGCTGTTGACGATCGCCGCTGCGACGTCGGCGAGCTTGTTGCCGTTGTGTTGGGAGTGGTCGCGCAGCAGGTCGAACGCCTTGTTGGCATCGATCGAGTTGCGGGCCATCAGGATCCCTTTTGCCTGCTCGATCACGGCGCGGCGCCCGAACGCTCCCTGCAGGTTGTGGTACTCCGTGAAGCGCTGGAGGGTGATGTCGATCGCGCTCTGTAGCTCCTTAGGGCCCGAATCGACGATGTAGGCGAAGACGCCGCGCTTGGCCGCCTCGCGGACGTAGGCGGGCTCCTCGGCGGAGAGAAGCGCGATCACGGGACAGGTGGATTCGCGGACGATCTGCTCGATCAGCTCGAGCGCGTGCTGGGAGGAGAGGCCGAGCCCGACGAGGGCGACATCGGGATGCTCTCGCGCCGTGACCGGGCCGACTTCTTCGACGTCGATCGAGCGCGCGATTACTTCGTGTCCGAGTCCGGTGACGACCTGCGCGAGCAACTCAAGGCGGTCGCGACGCTCGTTCGCGATCAGGACACGCAGCTGCTGGCTCTCGTTCTTGATCATGCGCCCACGGAACGTCGCGTGAACATCCGACCCTTCTCCACTCACTAGTACGACCGGAGGTCGCAACGAGTGGGGAGTGGCGGCTTGCTGAACCGGCTTTACGGTTCCTTCCGTCAGGCCCAGCCCGCGGCGGCCGTCGTAGCAATTGTACCTGGCAGCGTTCGTCCGCGTGGCTGCGCGAACAGCGAATGCGGTGAGCGCCTTTGGGCGATCGAGGGTCTCGGTCTCACCTGCCGATGCGGCCAGTCATCGAACAAGCCGTCCTGCCGCGCCCACAAGACGCAGAGTTCGGAGAGCCGGCGTCTCGCGTGATAAGAGGCGCGTCCGTTGATCGCTGCGCCGGACGCTGCCTCGGGGGGTCAGGCCGCTAGCCAGCCGACTCCCCGTCTGCCCAGGCCTGCGCGGTCGCAGCGTCTTTGAGTGGGGGCTCCACTCCTTCCGGGAGGTCCGGGCCGCCGTCGGAAGTCGCATCGGCATTGTCGCCACCCTGCAGGTCGATGCCGCCTTCGGTCGTCGGTTCGTCGGAGCCGGTCGTCCTCCCGAGGACCGAGCTGCCGAGCTCTGGATCCTCCGACAACATCTCACGCGGCGCGTCCGATCCAC
>JADGQU010000437.1 GCA_017881545.1 Gemmatimonadaceae bacterium | reverse complement strand
CGGCCCAGGCGTCCGGCATCAGCTTCTACCGCTTCATCGCTCCGATCTTCGTGGGCGCGATCATCGCGACGATCCTCGGGCTCATACTCGGCGAGCTCGCTCCGATCACCAACAAGAAGCGCCTGGAAATCCTCGACGTGAACCGAGTCAACGTCGGCAACGATCGCTACAACTTTGCGTACGCGGCCGACGGCGGACGCGTCTACAAGATCGGCGCTCTGCATGTGCTCCAGCCGTCGATCGAAGGAATGGTGATCGAGCGGAAGGGCAACGGTCCCGCGTATCCCTCGTATGTCGTCACTTCCAGCAGCGCGCGATACAGACCGGGCAAGGGCTGGATCCTACAGAAGGGAGCCATGCACGTAATCCCCGATACGCTGCACAACATGACCTTCAGCTTCGACTCACTAGTCGATCGACATTTCACCGAGCCGCCGAAGCAGCTGACGCTGGCGCAGAAGGCGCCGGCCGACATGGGCTTTCGCGAGCTCGGGCGCTTCATCACGTCGATGGAGAGATCCGGCGCGGAGGTGAATGAGCTGCGGGTGGAGAGGATGCTCAAGATCGCGATACCGGTAACATGCATCGTGATTCTCCTCTTCGGGGCTCCGCTGGCGACGAGCACGCAGCGGGGCGGCGCGGCGTACGGAATCGGACTCAGTCTGGCGACGACGGTGATTTTTCTGATGCTGATCCAGCTCACCAAAGGCATCGGCGGGAAGGGAATGATCCCGCCAGACCTGGCAGCGTGGCTGCCAAGCATCATATTCGGCGTCGTGGGAGCCATCCTCTTCGCGCGCGTCAGAACTTGATCAAGGATCCACTTCGCCCTTTTCGCAAAGTCGGGGAGTGGGGCTATTTCTTGCGCGATATCGGGCGCGCCTTCAGGGACCCCGCGACTTATGGGCCGGAGACGATCCGCCAGATGCGGAACATCGGCGTCGATTCGCTACCGCTTGCTGCGATCGTGGCGGCGTTCATCGGCGCGGTCACGGCGTTTCAGACGCGGTATCAGCTGTTCGGAGGGGTGCAGCTTTCGGTCGTCGGGCTGATCTCGCGCCAGTCCATCGTCCTCGAGCTCGGCCCACTCCTCACAGGTCTGGTGCTGACGGGACGCGTTGGAGCGCGCATCACGGCCGAGATCGGAACGATGCGTGTGACCGAGCAGATCGATGCGCTGGAAACACTGGCGTACGATCCAATTGCGTACCTGGTAGTACCGCGCGTGATTGCGGCGCTCGTGATGCTGCCAATCCTCACGATCCTGGCAGACGCCATCGGGATTGGGACAGCGATGTTCACCGCCGTCACCGCGACTGACGTCACGTCGGCCGCGTTCGCCGAGGGACTGCGGCTGTCGTTCACTCCATTCCAGATAGTGTACAGCATCATCAAGGCGACTATATTCGGGTGCGCGATAGCCTTCTTCTGCTCCTACGAGGGCTACAACGCGAACGCCGGCGCAGAAGGCGTCGGACGCAGCACCGCGCAGGCAGTAGTCGTCACGTCGGTCGCTATTCTCGTGCTGGATGCGCTCACGGCGCTTCTGCTCGCCCCTTATCTGCAGGCATGAAGAAGAAAAGAGACGAAGTATTGGTTGGCCTCGTGATCGCGGTTGCGGTCATAGTGACAGTGCTCGGCTCGCTCTGGCTCGCGCGCGGAGGATTGTCGAAGGGCTATCCCCTCTACGCGAAGTTCCCATGGGGCGCGGGACTCAAGCAGGGCCAACCGGTGCTGCTCGTGGGCGTGAACGTCGGCTACGTGGACGAGGTCGAGCTGCATGAGGATGGCATTCTCGTCACGACGCTCCGAATCCTGAAGTCGTACAAGGTGCCCATCACGAGCAAGGCCGCCGTCGTGCCGAACGGGATCTTCGGCGATATGGCAATCGCTGTCACTCCTGCGCGGCCGGATCCCCGCTCTTTCAAAGCGGGTGACACGATTCCGATCGGGGCGTCGACTCCCGGAATCGCGGAGCTAACGAGCAAGGCCGACTCGGTGATGCGGTCGGTGAACGCGATAACTGCGGCGTTGGAACACGAGATGGTGGCGTCGGGCGGAATCCACGACCTGCGCAACACGATCGCCGCGACGAACCGTCTGGTGAACGAGTTCTCGTCGATCGCGGCCGAGCAGTCGCGGCAGCTGAGCGCGACGATGACATCGCTGAGGCGCGCGACGGGAGCGATCGATTCGGCCAAGGTGGATTCGACGCTCACCAACTTCCGCACGGCGAGCGCGAACCTGGCGCAGATGAGCGCCGAGCTGAAGGCGACGTCGGGCAAGCTTGACGCAATTCTCGCCAAGGTGGATAGCGGGCCCGGCAGCGCTTCTATGCTGATCAATGATCCAGGAGCTTACAACGATGTGCGGGCACTGCTTCAGCGCATGGACTCGTTGATCACGGATATCAAGAAGAATCCGAAGCGATACATCAACGTGAAGATCTTCTAGTTCCTGCGGCTGACGGCATCAGGATTGACTGATTACCGGTAGGGCTGAGGGGATCCAAGTTTTGAGTGTGTCAGTTGGTTAGTTGTCAGTGTGTCAGTGGTTTTCAGTTGGCGCGAGCCACTGGCAACCACTGATCAACTAACAACTCACCACTATCCACTCAGAACTTGTATCCCCTTTAAGGGATCTCGTAGCCTTTCGAAATGAAAAAGCCGGCGGGAGCAATCCCGCCGGCTTTTC
>JADGQU010000119.1 GCA_017881545.1 Gemmatimonadaceae bacterium | reverse complement strand
CCACGCGGCATCGTCGAAGCCATTCATCGGCTTGCCGTTCTGTTCCGCGAATCGCACGAGAAACTCGTTCGCGAGCAGCTTGATGTCGCCGACGCGCTCGCGCAGCGGCGGAAGAAACAGCTCGACGACGGCGAGACGATAGTACAAGTCCTCGCGCAGGTCGCCGTCCGCCAGCGCCTTCTGGAGATCGCGATTGGTCGCTGCGAGAATGCGAATGTCCACCTCGATCTCTTTCTTGCCGCCGAGGCGCCTGATAGTTCTCGACTCGATTGCGCGAAGGAGCTTCACCTGGATGTCGGGCGGCATCTCCGCCACTTCGTCGAGGAAGATCGTCCCGCCATCGGCCATCTCGAAGGCGCCCGGCTTTTCGTTCGTAGATCCGGTGAACGCACCCTTCTCGTGGCCGAACAGCTCGTTCTCGAGGATGTCCTTGGGAAGCGCCGCGCAGTTCAGGGCGAAGAACGGACCCTTGGCTCTTTCACTCTTGGAGTGGATAGCGCGCGCGGCCAGCTCCTTGCCCGTACCCGACTCGCCGAAAATCAAAACGCTCGCGGTCGAGGGAGCGACGGCTTCGATGATCTGGTAGACTCCGCGCATCTCTTCCGATTGGCCAGTCAGCTCGCCGAAGTGCGTGAGCCCCTCGAGCTTGGACGACAACTCGCGGTTCTTCTGCTGCACGTTGAACTTCTCGAGCGCTTTCGGAATGAGCGCCTTGAGGCGATTCAGCTTGTCGGCAGTGAGCGGCTTTTCGACGTAGTCGTACGCGCCTTCGCGCATGGCCTGCACCGCGGAATCGACAGTAGCCTGACCCGTCACGATGATGCACTCGGTCGGGATGGCGCGAAGCTGCAGCTCCTTGAGCAGCGCGAGCCCGTCCACCTTTGGCATCTTCAGATCCGCGAGCACAACACCAAAAGCCTCGGCGCCCAATTGATCGAGCGCCTTCTGGCCATCGACGGCGACCGAAACTTCGTATCCCTCGTCGCGCAAAATGGCGCTCAACCCTTCCGTTATGGAACGGTCGTCGTCGGCGATGAGAACCTTGGCGAGCTTCATTTCAGGCTTTGGAATGGCTCTTTCCTTCCAGCAAGATGGTTTCAGTCTTTGGAATGGCTTTTTTCTTCCGGCAAGATGGTTAATATAACGCTCCGCCCGTGCTGCTCGACCCCTACGCCGATACGGCTGGCGAGGCGCTCGATATCGGACACAACGGCGGCAGCGGTATCGCCATAAATCATTAGCTCGATTTGACTTCCAGCGCTATGTCCGCCCGGCTCCTTCAGCGTTCCGGCCGCCTGCGCTGCCAATACCGAGCTCACCAGCGCCAGCAAGCCATCGGTCAGCTTGCTCGCCTCCTCCACCTGGGCCGACGCGCGCTCGGCGAACGATGTCTGCTCCCCCGCGACCGCCGAGCCTCCGCGGCCCGCCCTGCTGCGCACGACCTCGACATTTACCGCGACACCGCTCAAGGCGTTCCGGAGCTCGTGCCCCGCGCGCCGGATTATCTCACGAACAGCCTCAGGAGCTTCCTTTGCGTGGCTACGGGCGTCAGTCACTCAGATCCGCGTCATCGGGAGCGGCTTCCACGACCGCGAGATCGGGGTGCGGCTGCGGCTTGTGCTGCTCGACCGGCTTGACGAATCGATCGACTACATCGCGGGTGTTGACCACCGCCAATTTCGTAAAGAGAAAGCTGAATTTCTCTTCGTACGCTTTGGCGAGCCGTGCCTTCACGTCAGCCGGCAGATCCCAGAACCGCTTCTTGAACGGGCCAATCGCCTTCTTCCGGGTCTTGTAAAAGAACTGCTCGTCGCTGTCACCGGGCTTCCGCTCATCCTTCGCGTTCTGCCGCAGCCACTCGTAGATCTCGTTACGCAACGCGTCCGGAATGTTGTCGAACAACATCGTCTGAAAGTTCGTCGCGAGGTGTATCTCGGCGGTCTCCGTGCGCGGGAAATTGTGGAACGCGTCATCGGGGAGCGTCGATGCACCGTGCTGAACGGCGCCGGCGAGTCCGTATTTTTCGCGGGCAACCTTGGACAGTCGCGCCAGCGTGTCGAAGTCGATCTTGACGTCGGCGATGCTGCCGTCGGCGAGAACGACTCCGCCGTGCGTAGTTCCCGACTGCACACTGATCTTGGACAGCCCCTCAGTGCCCGGCGCTCGTTTCGCGAGCGTCGCGTTGAAGCCGTCCATATAGGTCACAAGCTCTTCGACCGTGGAATTCTCGGTGCCGACCTCGCCGATCTCGCCCCCGATGGAGATGTTGACGCCCTCGGGCTGCAACTGTCTCACAGTCAGCGCGAGCTCGACTCCCTGTTCGTAGTTGGTGCGCTGCTGTTCCTTGAGAGTCGGCTTCGAGAGATCGACCAGAGTGGAAGTGTCGACATCGATATTGTAGAACCCCGCCGCGATCGCTTCGCGCGCGAGCTGCTTCACGCCATTCACTTCCGTCACCGGGTCAACGGCGAACTTCTTGACGCTGACCTGGAAATGATCGCCCTGAATGAAGATCGGTCCGCGGAATCCTTCGCGCAGCGCCGCCCCCATTATCACCGCCACGTACTCGGACGGCCGCTGATCCGTGTAAGCTATCTCAGAGCGCGCGATCTCCTGGATGAGCGCTCCGACCTTGAGCCTGACCGCGGAGCGGAAAAGCGCGCGCCCGGTGTCGTACACCATGCCGCGAATGTTCATCGCGGGAACGGTGAAGCCAGCGCAGAGTCCACGGCCGCGCGCCAAATAAAGATCGTGAATGGACGACGGCCGCACGCCAACCGCCTGTCCGATCTCCCAGATCAACCAGCGCGCGTCCTCCCGATCGTCGGGCTCTCCGAACACGGCAGTGTAGACGAGCTTGTCCATCGCGGGAGATGCGATGGCGGACTCGTCGTGGACGGTCACGCGACCGTCCATCACTGTTACGGCTTTTCCGAATGGATTTACGAACATGTAGTCACAAACTCGTTTGGGGTTATGGTCGTCGCAAGGAAAACTAATGACATCGGGGTCGCTTACGGGGGATCCAAGTAGTCCCCCCAGCCTAACCTGGTGGCCCGAGTCTCCCAGTCCGCTTATAGCCTCCGAATGGTCTATACCGTCCAACGGGAATCGCTCTTAGGTAGCGACTCCCATTCCTTTTTTGCGGCATCCGCGCCTGGCCGGCCTAGCAGCGCGTAAGCGAACTGCTTTCCCAGCTCGACGCCCGGCTGATTGAACGCGTCGATCCCGTACAGCTGCCCGGCGTAAGCCGTAGCGATCTCGAGGAGCATCATCAGCTCGCCGACGTGCGCGGCATCCACGCGGTCGACGTGGAACGTCATGTTCGGCCGACCGCGCCGGGCCAGAGCGCCGGCTGTGGCGCGCTGCTCGATGTCGATCAGCTCACTGAGCGAATGCCCCGCGAGGTAGCCGAGCTCCTTCACATCGGAAAAAGCTGCCGGGATTTTCACGTCCGTCGAGCGCTCTTTTATCGCGACGAACGTCACCGTCTTGTCGGCCGGCCCTTCCATGAAGAGCTGCACCTGCGCGTGCTGGTCCGTCGCGCCGAGGGCCGCCAGAGGTGTAGATCCAACAGCCGTGCCGTCCGGCCGCTTCTTACCGAGACTCTCGGCCCAGAGCTGGACGAACCACGCCGCAAAATCGCGCAACGGATCGGAGTACGGCATAAAGACGGCGATCGACTTTTTCAGCTGGGTGTCGGCGAGCCACTGAAGCATCGCGTAAACGCCGGCCGGATTCGCCGCGAGATCCGCGTTGTCGCAGCGCTTGGCCATCTCGCCGGCGCCGGCAAGAAGGGATCGCACGTCGATGCCGATGAGCGCCGCCGGCAACGTCCCGACCGGAGTCAGCACGCTGAACCGGCCGCCCACACTTTGCGGAATGTCGAGCGCAGGGACCTTGAGCCGCTCGGCCAATGGCCGCAGCGCGCCCTGCTTCGGATCGGTGATGAACACCATCTGCTTCGAGACATCAAGCTTCGCCGCTGTTATTCGATCGTGGACGATGACGAACTGCGCCATGGTCTCGGCCGTTCCGCCGGACTTGGAAGTGACGATGAACAGCGTGCGCGCGAGCTGTAGGCGCCCGAGCAGCGCGGCGATCGTCTCCGGATCCACGTTGTCGAGCACGTGAAGTCGCGGGTAGCCATCGCGAGCCTTTTCGTCGAGCATGTTCCAGCCGCTCGGTCGGAGCGCTGTGCGCAGCGCAATTGGGCCGAGCGCGGATCCGCCGATGCCGAGGATCACCACGTCGTCGTACTTGCCGCGGGCTGCCGCCGAAAAGGTCGTGACCTGGTCGAGCAGCTTCTTGTCCGCCGGCAAATCCACGAATCCGACAGTGCCACCTGATCGCAACGAATCGAAGCCGCGCTTCGCGTCCGCGAACTGTTTCCCGGCGGCGGCCCAGGCTTTCTGGTCGATCCCGCCAGGCGAGATCATCATGTTGGAATAGTCGAGCGAGAGCGTCATTGGTTAACCTGAACCGTCAGTCCGTCGTATGCAGGAGCGATACCGGGCGGCAGCTCCGCCTCCAGCTCGGCGTGGCTGGTGCGGTGGGTGAGATGTGTGAGCCATGTCTGCCGCGCCCCAATTTTCTGCGCCGCGCTCACGGCCTCCGACACGCTCAGGTGCGTCGGGTGTGGAGTGCGGAAGAGCGCGTTCAGCACGAGGACGTCGACTCCACGAAACGCGCGGATCGCTGCTTCCGGCAGCTCCTTCGCGTCGGTGATGTAGCCGAGGTCGCCGATGCGGTAGCCGTAGACGGAGGTGGGTCCGTGTGGGACGGAAACCGGCGTGACATCCACGTCTCCTATGCGAAAGGTCTTTCCCGGAGGCACCGGGTGCGCGCGGCCTTCGGGCTTGGTCGTTCCCGGAAGGGGACGGATGCGCTCGTCGAAGATGTACGCGAACCGCTGCGCCAATCGCGCCATGGAATCGGGTGGTCCGTACATCGCGATCGGAACATCGCTGCGGTCGGAAAGCGCGCGGATGTCGTCAATTCCGTGCACGTGATCAGCGTGATCG
This sequence comes from Gemmatimonadaceae bacterium, assembly GCA_017881545.1. Taxonomy (GTDB): domain Bacteria; phylum Gemmatimonadota; class Gemmatimonadetes; order Gemmatimonadales; family Gemmatimonadaceae; genus UBA4720. The sequence goes on along the minus strand of JADGQU010000119.1, from coordinate 1,898 downwards.
TGCGTGAACAGAATAGCGTCGACACTGCTGATGCCCGCGGCGATGAGCTGGAGGCGCAGCTCGGGCGGAGTGTCGATCAGGATGTTCGTGCCTCCATCCGTCACCACGATCGCGCCGACGCGCGTTCGCTTGTCCCTCGGGTCCGTCGACCTGCACACTTCGCACGCGCATCCGATCTGCGGGATGCCAAAGCTGGTTCCTGTCCCCAGGAAAGTGAGCTTCAGACGGTCTCCACCTTGAGCAGATTGGTTGTCCCTGGCATGTCGAACGGCACGCCGGCGGTGACGATGATGCGGTCTCCATTCGACGCGAGCTCACGGCTCACGACGACGCTCTTGGTTTGCATCATCATCGCATCGTAGTCGGCGCAGTGCGGCACCAGCGCCGGCACGACACCCCACACCATCGCGAGCTGCCGGTAAGTCCGCTCCTCGTCGGTAAGGGCGAGGATCGGAACGGGAGGCCGCTTCGACGCGACGACGCGCGCGGAAAAACCACTCTTTGTGAAGACGACGACGAGCGGTGCCCCGAGCATTCCGACTGCCGCGACTGTCGCGGCAGCGATTGCAACTTCGGTTGTCACTACTCCATCGCCCTGCTCGGCGCCGGCGAAAGGAGCGACTGGCGGATGCGTCTCGATCTCCTTGATGATGCGCGTCATCGCCTCGACCGCCAGGCGCGGGTAGGAGCCCGCCGCGGTCTCGGCGGATAACATCACGGCGTCGGTTCCGTCCATGATGGCGTTGGCGACATCGCTCGCTTCGGCGCGTGTCGGGCGCGGATTCGTGATCATCGACTCCAGCATCTGCGTCGCGGTGATGACCGGGCGGCCGTACCTGTTCGCCAGGCGAATGATTCTCTTCTGCGCTCCTGGCACCGCCTCGAACGGGAGCTCCACCCCCAGGTCGCCGCGCGCGACCATCACCGCATCGCTGACCCGGACTATCGCCTCGATGTTCTGTAGCGCGACGTCCTTCTCGATTTTCGACACGACCAGCAGCCACTTCGGAATCATCTCGCGGAGCGATTCGATGTCCTCCGGGCGCCTTACAAAACTGAGCGCGAGGTAGTCCACTTCATGCTTCACGGCGAAGTGGATGTCGGCAACATCTTTCTCGGTGATCGACGGTGCGGAGACCTGAATGCCCGGCAGGTTCATCCCCTTGTGACTTTTCAGCCCGCCACCGTTCAGAACCCTCGCCTTGACGCGGCCGTTTCCGACCTCGAGCGCGACGAGCTCGATCAGTCCGTCGTCGATCAGAATCCTGTCGCCAACGCGCACGTCGTGCGCGAGCTTGTCATAGGTGACTGGAATCTCGCCGTTCTTCTCCTCACCCTCGTGCACGAGCACGACGTCTTCGCCGACCTTGAGCGTGATCGGCGCGGGGAGATCTCCGATCCTGATTCGCGGTCCCTGAAGGTCGCCCAGAATGGCGATGGGCTTCCCACCCTCCTCCGCGAGTCCCCGAACCATCGCAATCGTCGCCGCGTGCTGTTCGTGCGTCCCGTGCGAGAAGTTCACGCGGGCGACGTTCATGCCCGCCTCGATCAGTCCGCGAATCGCGTCAGCGGTCGAGGTCGAGGGGCCAAGCGTGCAGACGATCTTGGTGCGGGGGGTGTAGATGCCGGTCACTGCCCGCCAGGTGCGAGTGAGCCGATCTTCGCCTCGAGCCCGGCGATGAGCTCGTCGAATGATTTCTGGAAGCTGGCGATTCCTTCGACCAGGAGTTTCTCGGTGACCTCCCTGATCGATATTCCGACCGCCTCGATTTCCTTCAGCAGCCCTTCGGCCGCCGCGACTTTCTTGTCCACGCTTCTTTCGACGACGCCGTGATTGCGGAACGCATCGATCGTGGCGGGCGGCATCGTGTCGACAGTGTCCGGCCCGATCAGCTCTT
>JADGQU010000436.1 GCA_017881545.1 Gemmatimonadaceae bacterium | reverse complement strand
AGCGTCCTCCCGGCAAGGGCTCGCTGGCTGACGCCCGCGACCAGGGCGATCGCTGACGCCGGGGTGACGACGGAGACGCTGGTACGATCCGCGACGCCCTCGATTTTGGCGCCGATTGTCGTGCGTCCGGCGGACCTTCCGGTCAGCAAGCCGGTGCTGTCGAGGGCGGCTACGGTGCTATCGTCGATGTGCCATGTCGTCTCGAGGCCGGCAATCGGATAGCCGCGTGAATCCATCGCCCGGGCGCGAAGCTGGAGCTGTGCGCCTTCGGACAGAACGATCGTGCTGTCGCCTGAGGCTCGGCCGACATCGACGTTGGCAACACTCTGGCGGACCATCAGAGTGGAATGCGCCACAAACTTGCCGACGACCACGCTCACCATCGTTCGGCCAGGCCCGCGCGCGACCACCGAACCATCCTGCAACACGGTTGCGATGCTCGGATCACCGGTCGTCCAGGTCGGGCGCGCACCCACCAGAATGCTTCCATTCCGGTCGGTGACGGTCGCCGCGAAATGAACGGTATCGCCAATTGCTGTCGCCGTATCGAGGGCAGGCCGAAGCCCGACCCACGCCGCGCCAATATTGCCGATCGACTGATGTGATTCGGTCTGACCAACGACGCCGTAGGAGACGAGCGCGGTGATGATCGAGACGAGCGCAGCCCCCGAAGATGCGGCAACGGCGACGACCTTCGCCGTGTGCTTTATCCACTGGGCTTTTTTTGCGGAATCCAGGATCTTGTCCATTGCTTATAGGACTGCAATCAGCCGAGTGCCGTCACGGTTTTTCTCGCACAGTCTGCCGCATTGGCGCGCGCTGCAAACGACTTTGGCCGAGGCAGGGCCGCGACCACTCAAAAGAATCCCGCCGATACTCGGTCAAGTAGCGGCGGGATAAGCGGTTGGGGGACTGGGTTGGATTCAACCGCCGCTGGCGGAGGAAGGGCAACAATCAGCCAGGGATCAGCGTCGTGGCGCGCTCACCACCATGCGCCGGCCTTGTGAATGACACCGGCGTCCGAGTCATCCTCGGGGTGGCCTTTGGAATCGACGTCCTGGACGAGCAAACCGGGGTATTCCGCCCACAGCTCACCGGCGGGCCCGCGCGCGACGGTACCCTTGATTTTCCCGCGAAGGTACTGGTAGGTGAAAGTGCAAATCAATTTGTCTTTACGGTACAGTTTTGTCGTTTTGGCAAGACCGGTGGGATCGTAGGTAAAGACCTGCCTTTTCGAATCGCCGTCGGAGAAAGTACGCTGGCTGCTGGTCTTCAAGCCGTTCTCGTACTGATCGACGCCATTCAGAGTACCAGCGGAGTCAAAAAACTCGTCGCGGAGACTCACTCCATCATCATAGGAGTACTTCGCGGATCCCGTGAACTTGTCACCAGCGAAATCTTTGCGTGATGTTGCAAGTCCGGTCATTTCGTCGAACGCGAAGTCAAAAGTGGCAACAGATCCAACGCGGTTCTCCTGCCGGACCAGCAGTCCCTTCGGCGAATAGTAGCTGACCTCGCGCGTTTCTATCGTGAAAAACGCAGGTTTGGCCTGATGGTCGATGGTTTCGACCACGTCGCCATTGATGGACCTCGTAGAATAGGACACGGGCTCGCCCGACGAGTCATTATAGTCGACTCGAATCCGATCTCCGTTCGCGTTGCGCTGGATGGGTATTTTGAAGACGAGCTTTCCATCGGAAAAATAATCGTAGCTGCTCGGGAGGATCTCGTTTCCGGAATAGTGATAGACGTTGTAGCCCGTCGTTTTGCCGTTTGTGAGAGTCGAGACTTGGACTATTCTGTCCAGAGAATCCTTCTTGACGCGAATGGCCTTTCCGCGGAGTGATGCGCGCGGCTCACCCGTGAACTGGGACTCGCCGGATTTTAACTCGAGCGAATACCTGTAGGTATGCACTGACTGTGCGGCCGCATTTCCAGACAGGCAAAGCAGCACGACGATTGTCGGGGTAAGAAGAAGTCCCTTACGGGGCATGGATTCTCCGGAATGCGTTCTTGGCACCATGATGCGGTGCCTTCTGCGGCCCTCCTCGGCGAGCGATGGCGCCGGCCGCCTACTGACTTATCCTAACCCGTTTAGGATACCACGCTCAGCCCGCGACCAGTCCGATGGGGCACGGCAGTTGCCCCGTTCGATCGCAACGATCGGAACAGATTGCCCGGCCTCGTACGTTGCCGGCTAGACCCACGGAAAAAACGTCTATGCAAATTCTCGTCTACGCCGGGTTCCTGCTACTCGGGATTACTCTCACGATGCTCCTCCTTATCGGGGTGCTCGACGTCGTGCGCGGAACGCCGGTGCACCACGTTCTCGCCGACGAGACCGGCGGTGACTCGGTAGCCGTCGGCCAGCCGTTCTTCCGCGAGGCGATGGAGCTTCTGACCCGCACGCGTCTTCGTCCGGCCCATGACGTGGAGATTTTCATGAACGGCGATGAGACCTATTCGCGTCTCTTCGCCGAGCTTCGCGCGGCTAAGTCATCGATCACGATGCAGCTCTACTACTGCAACAAGGGTCGGATGGCCGACACCCTCCGGGAGATTCTGATAGATCGGGCCAAGGCGGGGATCGAAGTCTATTTTCTTTACGACTCGTTCGGTACGACCCTCAAAGGCGATTTCTTCGATCCACTCAAGGCGGCCGGAGTGCACGTGGGAAGATTCCGCCCATTCAGTTTTCTGTCGA
>JADGQU010000435.1 GCA_017881545.1 Gemmatimonadaceae bacterium | reverse complement strand
CGCGACCGTCTTCGGGGGCGAAATGATGGGCTGCGGTGGAGTCCAAAGGCGCCCATCCGAATAGTTCGGCCGAACTCCGCGCACCGGTCCTCCGCCACCGACGAGTAGACCCGTTCCGCCTTCTTCGGTCGGCTTCGTCACCGCCGTCGATGGAGCCGGAATCGTCGTGGGTACCGACGTCGGCGGCGTGACGTGAATCGCCCGCGATACCTCCGGACGCCCGTCGCCGCCGGCCTTCCCGGGCGTTGGCTTTTCACCGGGCCGCGCCAATCTCACGAACCCGACGCGCTCAGCAGGAGCCAACTGAGGCTTCGGATTCTGCGAGAAATCGGTGTTCAGAATCAGCATCCGCGCGAACGCGATGATGACGACCACGTGCACGCCGAGCGAGACGAGGAAGGCGGTTGATACCTTCTTCCTCGGTGCTTCCGGCTCGGTCGCGACGCGGCGGAAAATCATCAGGCTCTGGCCATCCCTTGCGGCTCTTCTTGACGGCGGCCTGAACGGGCATCGTCTCCAGACTGCGCCTGCAGTTTCTTGAGCACGCGTCCCGCGCGCGTTGCTGCTTCGCGCAGGCGCTCAGGCGACGTGATGAACGAGACGCGGAAGAATCCTTCGCCTCCGGGACCGAACAGCGAGCCGGGCAACACTATCACGCCCTCGTCCTGAAGCAGACGCTCGCCGAACACAGCGCTCGGAATGTTCTTGGGAAGCGGGCACCAGATGTACATCGTTGCCTTGGGGCGCGCGACCGGGAACCCGGCTTCGGTGAAAGCGTCGGCGGCGGCATCGCGGCGTCTCTTGAACTCCGCCACGTTCGTCGGAATCCAGTCAGCGCACTTGTCCAGCGCGGTTGCCGCGGCTGCCTGAATTCCCATGAAGGTCCCGGTATCTACGAATGATTTCACTTTCGCCAGTCCGCCGATGAACTCCTGCTTGCCACATGCCCACCCGCAGCGCCAACCCGTCATGTTGTACGTCTTGGACATCGAGTGGAACTCGATCGCAACGTCGCGCGCGCCCTTGATCTCGAAGATGCTCGGAGGCACGTAACCGTCGTAGGCGAGCTCGGAGTAGGCGTTGTCATACACCAGCAGGATATCGAGTTCCTTGCAGCGCCGAACGATGTCCTCGAGGTACTCCGTGGGAGCGATCGCCGACGTCGGGTTATTGGGATAGTTGAGGTACAGAATCTTCGCCTTCTTGAGCACCTCAGCCGGGATCTTGTCGAGGTCGATCAGAAATCCATTTTCTGGCCGCAACGGGTACTTGTACGGTATTCCCTCGGCCAGCAGGGTGCCGCCGAGGTACGAGTTGTAGCCCGGCTCGGGCACGATCGAGTAGTCGCCCTTGTTGAGATACGCGAAAGCCAGGTGCGAGATGCCTTCCTTCGACCCGATCAGAGGGATGATCTCCTTGAGGGGATTAAAATCCTGGCCGAACCTCCGCTTCATGAAGCGCGCGACAGCCTCGCGATACTCGACCAGGCCAAGAGCGAATCCGTAACGGCTCATAGTTGGAATACGCGCGGCTTCGGCGATTCGCTCGATCACGGCCGGGGGCGGCGAGAGGTCGGCGTCACCGGCTCCGAGGTCGATGACGTCCACTCCTCGAGCGAGGAGCTCGCGCTTCTGTTCGGGGATCTTGGCAAGGGGATACTCGGGAAGACTGAGTAGTCGATCTGTGTAGGCAGGCACTATCGGCTCTCCTTAACGGGGTTGCTCACGCGGCTGACACCGGGAATCTCTACCTCAACTATATCACCATGCGCGAGCGGTCCTACACCCGATGGTGTTCCAGTTGCGACGAGGTCCCCTGGCTCCAATGTCATGATGCGCGAGATGTATGCGAGGAGGGATGGGATCGAGAAGACCATCTCGCTGCTTTTTCCCCGCTGGCGCTCGACGCCGTTCACCCGCGTGACGACCGTGAGACTGTCGAGGTCCGGAAGCTTTGATGACTCCTCTCCCAGAGGACAAAAGGTATCAAATCCCTTCGCTCTAGTCCATTGTGAATCGCTTTTCTGGAGGTCGCGAGCCGTCACATCGTTGACCGCGATGATCGCCCTGATTCCACGAGCCGCATCACTCTCAGACACCTGCTTCAACGTCTTCCCTATCACCACGCCGATTTCGCCTTCGTACTCGACCCTGGACGAAGCCGGGGGCAGCACGATGGCCTCGCCTTCCCGCACCACGCTCGACGGCGGCTTCAGGAAGATGAGCGGCTCCTTTGGTACCTCATTTCCGAGCTCCTTTGCGTGCTCGCGGTAGTTGCGTCCCACGCAGACGATTTTTCCGGGTCGGGCGTTTGTTGCGGGCATCTCCGTTGGTCACCTTTTGAAGGGGTATGGTTGCGCGAGTCTTAGGATTCTGAGAGGAAGGTAATCAATGAAAAATGACGGGCGGACAAGCTTCGCTGCGACGCAATGAACTACGCTGCTGCCCGCTACCCGCTGCCCGCTGTCTGCTACCCGCTGCCAACGCCGGGACCGATCGCGTGGCGTTCCCGGGAAACGACAAGGACTTGAATCCGAACCGCCTGTGCCCTGAACCCGCCTGTGCTGTCATGACGCTTGCAGCGGGTAGCGGGCAGCGGGAAGCGGGAAGCAGGCAGCAGTGTAGGTAGAATCCGCTACCTGCCGGAATCCTCATCCGGCGCGCTACGTCTCGCTCTCGTGCGCAATTCTGTAAGCCGCGTTTCGGGATGCGCCGAGT
>JADGQU010000434.1 GCA_017881545.1 Gemmatimonadaceae bacterium | reverse complement strand
CCGCGGTGGGAGATCTTTTCGAGCGGATTCCGGAGGTGTGAGGGAGTCAGGAGTTCCTCGGGGTAGTATTTTTGGGGAACGATGAGCGCGAACATATGAGTGCCATTCGGCCCGGTCAATCGGCCTTAACGGCAGGCCTCCTGGAGCGTCTACCTGACGAGGCTCCATGAATCCTAGCCCCGAGGGCAGGCCCGAAGAGACCGATATGGAGCTAATCAACCGCTGGAGGGCCGGAGACGGCCGTGCGGCAACGCGGTTGGTGGGGCGGCATTCCCAGGCGCTGGCGCGCTTTGCGGCGAGTGCGGGAGAGCGGGACGGGATAGAAGAGCTGGTTCAGGATACGTTCGTAAGGGCGTTTGCGTCGCTGGATTCGTTTCGCGGAGCGAGCACGCTGAGGACCTGGCTTTTCACGATCGAGCGGCGTCTGATGCTGGATCGGAGAAGGGCGGAACGGAGGAGTCGGGAGACGGTTCCCGTAGAAGAATCGGATCACGTGAGCGAATACGGCGCCCTCGATGGGCTGATAGCGGAAGAGGCACAGGAGAGAGTGAGGAAGTCGCTCGACGCGCTATCTCCGACGCAGCGTGAGGTTTTCACGCTGAGGGTGCAGCAGGGTTTGTCATACAAGGAGATTGCGGAAGTGGTTGGAAGCACCGAGGGTGCAGCGCGGGTTCACTACCACAATGCGATCAAGACGGTAAAGGAGTTTTTGAAAGATGAATAAGTGCACTGACAGCGACATCCAGGAAATGCTTCCGGATCTGTTGCATCGCGCCCTCGCCGATGACGTGAGGCTGCGCGTCGAAGAGCATCTGGCGACGTGCGAGAGCTGCCAGGAGGACATGGACGTGCTTCGCACGGTCAAGAACGCGGCGGTATTCGCGCCATCGATCGACGTCGATCGTGTGGTGCGGCAGATTCCGCCTTACCGCACGATTGTGCCCGCGACCGAGCGTCCGGCTCTTCCCGCGACCGAGCGTCCGGCGAGGACCCGGGTGGTGTCGTGGCTGGTTGCCGCGAGCCTCGTGCTCGTCGTAGCTGCCGGCGGATCGATTCTCTTCCAGTCGAACGGCGCTCCAAACCCCAGCTCACTCACGCCGCGGCAGCTTCCGACGACTGTTGCGAAGGCGCCCGAGGCTGCTACCCCAGATCGTAGCGGGCTGGCCGTCGCTCCCAAGTCGGTCGAGCCGACGATTGTCGCTCCGCACACGCACGCTCTGGCGCTCGCCGCCGATGCCGACGGCTTGAGCGATGGCAGTCTCGTGCAGCTGATGAACGATATGGACAGTTTCGACGCGCTCCCGGCTTCCGAGGCGGATCCGGTCATCTCCGTGGACAGCGGTGACAGTCTTTGAACATGATTAGGTCCATGAAGGCAACGATCCGATTGACGACGCTGGCGCTCGCACTGACCGGAGCGGCGGCGTACGCGCAGCCCGTGACCGCGCCCGTCGCCAAGGCGAACAGGCCCGCCCTCGAGCAGCAGTTTCGCGAGCGGGTTGCCAAGCTCACCAAGGACCGGGTCGGACTTACTGATGCGCAGATGGCGCAGCTCGAACAATCGAATGCCCGCTTCGCCCCACAGCTCATTCAGATCGCGACGCAGGAGCGGGAAACTCGGCGTCAGCTCCGGCAGGAGATGACTTCGGGTGGCCAGCCCAACCAGCAGAAGGTGAGCGACCTGCTCGACGCATCGACGCGACTCCAGAAACAGCGCATCGCGATTGTCGAGTCCGAGCAGAAGGAGCTCGCGCTTTTCATGACGCCGGTTCAGCGCGCGCGGTACATCGCGCTTCAGCAGCAATTCCGCAGACGGGCGCAGGAGCTCGACGGACAGAACGGGGTCGGAAAAAACGGTATGGGCATGCCGCGCGTCCGACCGGGCTTGAAGAAGAGGCCCTAGCATCCATCCATCGAGGGCTCTTTTTTTGCCTTCGACATATAGATGCCTGATTTCGCGCACCACTTCTCGCGACTGCTCCAGTCGTACACCTATCCCGTTCTCGTGGCGCTGGTGCTCCTCGAGAGCGTGGGCATTCCGCTCCCCGGCGAGATCGCGCTCGTCACCGCGGCCGCCCTCGCTGCGACACTCGGCCATATCTCGATTGTCATCGTCATCATTCTTGCCGCGGCCAGCGCGATCGTCGGCGGAATGCTCGGCTACTGGATCGGCGTCAAAGGCGGACTGCCGCTGGTGGTGCGGTACGGAGGCTACATCGGGATAAGGAAATCCCACATCGAGCGCACCCACGCTTTCTTCGAGCGCAACGGAGCGAAGGCGATTCTGTTCGGCCGCTTCGTCGCGATACTGCGCACCTGGGCGGCCGTCGTTGCCGGCGCTGCGAGCATGTCGTTCACGAGGTTCGTGCTCTACACCACGATCGGGAGCATTGCCTGGTCGATCGTATTCGGCTCCCTTGGCTACATTTTCGGACGCGACCTGCCGCTGCTCGAGAAGTACATCGCGCGTACGAGCTTCGCGGTGCTGGTTTTGGGAGCCGTCGGAGTCGCGGTTTTCTACTTCGTCAAGCGAAGGAGATCGAGCGCGACGCTCTCTTGACGTAGTGGTCAATAGTGTAAATTGGAGTCGCGCCCGGGTGGCGGAATCGGTAGACGCACGGGACTCAAAATCCCGCGGCCTTTGGCCTTACGAGTTCGAGTCTCGTCCCGGGTATTTCACACACGACAACGGCTTAGGTCAGTTGTCGTGTTGTGCATCTGG
>JADGQU010000433.1 GCA_017881545.1 Gemmatimonadaceae bacterium | reverse complement strand
GATCTAGCGCCGGCGCTCAGCGAGTTTTGGGGGAGGCCAGGAGAAACGATTGGAAGCGAGAGGAGTTAGTGTCACCTTGACGATGGAAGTCGAAACGCCAAGGACAGGATCGCGATTTCTGACGACCGCGTCCCAGCGAGGGCGGCCAGCGAGCGCCGACGATGTGCCGGTGCTGGTCGCGCGTCAGGGCGGGCCTGCAGAACGGCTGGCCGGCCGGTTCGGAGGGCTTCACCCGACCGTCGTATTTCTGATTGCGATGCTCGTCGGTCTGGCCGCGATCGCGGTCTTTTCGGTCGGCTTGGGGTTCCTCGTCACCAGGGTTCTGGAGCGTGCCTGGGGGATCGGCGCGGCTGACGAGCGTGTCAATGTCTGGCTCGCTGCCCACCGGACGTCATCGCGGACGGAAGCCTCGCTGGTCGGTTCGACGGTCGCCGGTGGAGTGGTGTTGCCGATCGTCGTCGCAGCGGTCGCGCTCGTCTGTGCGGTGTTGCGGAAGTGGCGGCTTGCGGCGTTCGCCGTGTTCGTGCTGGCCGTCGAGTCGGCGACCTATCGCGCCACCACACTTGTCGTCCATTCACATCGGCCGCGCGTGGTTCGTCTCGAGCACCTGCCGGTCAACGCCAGCTATCCGTCGGGTCACACGGCGGCGTCGATCGCTGTCTACGGCGGCCTCGTCCTGCTGCTTACCTCCAGGTTCACGAACAGTGTGTTCCGTACGTTTGCCTGGGTCTTCGCTGTGGCGATGGTTGCGTTTGTCGCCGCATCGCGTTTGTATCGCGGAATGCATCATCCGCTGGACATCGGCGGTGGCGTCCTGGTCGGTGTCGCAGCCGTGGTCGTGCTCGTGTTCGCGTGTCGGACGGCAGGCGCCGCGGCAGCGTCGCGAGGCGGGGGTCGAGGGTGAAGGTCGCAGTCGTTGCGCATTCGGGCAAGACGCTCGGCGGTGGTCTGCCCGAGCTTCGTCGCGTCCTCGAGGCCGAAGGAGTCGACGATCCACTCTGGTGCGAGGTGACGAAGAGTCGAAAGGCGTCGGCTCAGGTTCGACGGGCGGTGGACGAAGGCGCGGAGCTGGTCTTCGCATGGGGTGGGGACGGGATGGTTCAGCGCTGCGTCGACGTGCTCGCCGGCTCGAAGGTGAGCCTCGCGATCATCCCCGCCGGCACGGCGAATCTCTTCGCGACCAACCTGGGAATCCCGAAGGACATTGAGCAGGCCGTTGCCGTTGGGCTCCGCGGGGAGCGCCGGAGGCTCGATGTTGGGCGCTTCAACGGTGAGCGCTTCGCGGTGATGGCCGGCGCCGGCTTCGATGCAGCGATGATCCGCGATGCCGGAGACGGGGGACTGAAGGACCGGTTCGGGCGAGTGGCTTATGTGTGGACGGGATCGGAGAACCTCCGTTCGAAGCCGTTTCGCGCCGAGATCAAGGTGGACGGCGTCGGTTGGTACAAGGGAAAGGCGAGCTGCATCCTGCTCGGCAACGTCGGCAAGCTCTTCGGCGGTGTCGAGGCGTTCGAGGATGCGCGTCCCGACGATGGAAAGCTCGAACTTGGTGTCGTGACAGCGGAGGGGCTGCTCGAATGGGGCCGCATGCTCGCCCGCACCGCGGCCGGGACGGCGAGCAAGTCTCCGTTCGTGCAGACGACCAAGGCTCGCTCGGTGCAGGTCAGGCTGAATCGGAAGGTCCTGTACGAGCTCGATGGAGGAGATCGAACGAAGGTGAAGGCGTTCAGGGTCAAGGTCGAGGCCGGCGCCATCACGGTGTGCGTTCCGGGCAGCAATCAGTGAGACCTTTCCTGGCCCGCCCTGATCCCAACTCTTCCGCGCTCTCGGCGCGGTGCCTGAGAGGCACCGGATGAGTCATCCACGGCCGTCAAGCATGCGCGGTTCCGGAGCGTCCAGTGAGAGCTTCGTTCAATCACGAGCGTTCGAGGGGCTTTCGCGAGCGGGGTTCGTCGCCCGGGCGCTCGTCTACGGAATCATCGGCATCCTCGCGCTCAAGCTCGCGCTCGGTCACGGAGGCAAGTTGACCAACCAGCAAGGTGCTCTGCACACCGTTGCGCATCAGCCGTTCGGCAAGCTTCTGCTCACACTCGTGGCGGTCGCTCTCGGCGGTTACGCGCTTTGGCGGTTCGTTCGGGCGGCGGTCGGGCACGGCCCCGAAAGCTCGGACAGCGGTTTTGACCGCATCGCGGCGCTTGCGAGCGGAATCTCTTACGCGGCGCTGTGCGTACTCGCGGTCGAGATCCTGCTCGGTTCGGGCGGAGGGAGCTCCGGCAATGCCGGCAACGCCAAGAAAACGACTGCGGGCGTCTTCGGTTGGCCCCACGGCACCTTGATCGTCGGCGGCGCCGGAGCCGTGATGATCGGGGTGGGTCTTTACCAGGGCTACCGCGGACTCACGAAGAAGTTTCTCGAGGACTCGAAGACCGCGGAGATGAGCCGTCGAACGAAGGAGCTGATCAGCTTCCTCGGAACGGTTGGGCATCTGGCCCGGATGATCGTCTTCGGGCTCGTCGGGATCTTCCTGATCAAGGCCGCGGTCGACTTCAACGCGCGCGCCGCTGTCGGCCTTGACGGCGCCCTGGCCAAGATCGTGCACCGCTCTTATGGCCCGTTCCTGCTCGGCGTGGTAGCGGTGGGACTTGTCGCGTTCGCGCTCTACTCGCTGAGCGACGCCCGCTACCGCAAGATCTGAGTGGCATCTATGCACACCACACACGGTC
>JADGQU010000118.1 GCA_017881545.1 Gemmatimonadaceae bacterium | reverse complement strand
TAATTCTTGGAAGCGTTTATTCCGCCCTGCGCCGCGATGCTGTGCGCCCGGCGCGGCGAGTCCTGGAAGCAGAAGCACTTCACGTTGTAGCCCAGCTCGCTCATCGTTGCCGCGGCGGCACCGCCCGCCAATCCTGAGCCGACGACGATTATCGTGTGCTTCCGCTTGTTCGCCGGGCTGACGAGCTTCATCTCGAAGCGATGCTTGTCCCATTTCTGCGCCAGCGGACCGCTGGGAATGTGTGCGTCGAGGTGAGTGGTCATCGAACGATTCCGGTGATTACGGCTATCGGCACGGCGGTGAAGGCGGCCCACACGAGGAGGGCGACCACGAGCGAGATCCGGTGGTGCAAAGGCTCCGGCGAGGGCAGCCTCGCTCCGATGCTCCTCACCGAGCTCCACGCGCCGTGAAAGAGGTGGAGCCCCAGCGAGAGCATCGCGACGACGTAGAAGAGCGTCACCCACCAGATGCGGAAGCTGGTGACAATGTTGGCGTACACGTCCTCGCTGCTAAAGGCGCCGGCTGGTCTGATCGTCCCGGTCGTGAAGTGCAGAATGTGCAGCACAATGAAAACGAGAAGGAGCGCTCCGCCCCAACGCATCGTGCGCGAAGCCACTGTGGCAACCTGGTGCTCCTGTTTCGCGTAGGCGATCGGCCGTGCCGCTCTGCTCTGCGTCGTCAGCTGAACCGCCGCGATCACGTGAAGGATTACCGCGACGATAAGAACAATCCGCAAACCCCAGAGCAGCTCGCCCGTGCTCTTGAGGAAATGCGAGTACGCGTTGATCGCGGCGGGCCCGCGGAACACGAGCAGGTTGCCGAGCGAGTGCATGACGACGAAACCGATTCCGATGAGCCCGGTAATTCCCATGACGACTTTTTTGCCGACCATGGAGGCGTAGAAACCGCGAAGACTACCCATGGGCGTCTTAGAGCTTTACCGCGCCCATCGGCTCGCGGACCGCGTCCGCGCTCTTCGACAGGGCATCGCGCTCCTCTGGGGTGAGCTCAACTTCGATGATCTTCTCGAGGCCACCACGGCCGAGCTTGCAGGGAACCCCGAGGAACAGGCCAGTCATTCCATATTCGCCTTCGAGCCAGGCCGCGCAAGGAAGGATGCGCTTCTGATCGAAAACGATCGACTCGCACATCTGAACCGCCGCCGCTGACGGAGCGTAGTAGGCCGAGCCGGTCTTGAGATGCTTCACGATCTCCGCGCCGCCGCCGCGCGTGCGCTCGACGATTGCGTTGAGCTTGGCCTGCGACATGAGCTGCGTGACGGGAATTCCGCTCACCGACGTGTACGAGATGAGAGGCACCATGGTGTCCCCGTGGCCGCCGAGCACCATCGCCTGGATGTCGCGCACGGAGACGTCGAGCGCTTCGGCGATGAACGCGCGATACCGCGCGGTGTCGAGGACGCCCGCCATGCCAAGGACTCGCTGGCGCGGAAACCCCGTCACCTTCATCGCGACGTAGGACATCACGTCGAGCGGATTGGAGACCACGATCAGGATCGCGTTCGGAGAGGTCGTCTTGATCTGCTGCGAGACCTGCTTGACGATCCCGGCGTTGGTGTTGAGGAGGTCGTCGCGCGACATGCCGGGCTTTCGCGCAATACCGGCGGTGATGACGACGATGTCGGAGTCGTGCGTCTCGTCGTAGGTGTTGGTGCCGAGGACGCGGGAGTCGAAGCCTTCAATCGGAGCGGACTGCCACTGATCGAGCGCCTTGCCCTGTGGGATTCCTTCCATCACGTCGACCATTACGACGGTGCGGGCGAGCTCTTTCTCCGCTATGCGCTGCGCGGTGGTCGCGCCGACGTTGCCAGCGCCGACCACCGTAATCTTATTGACCATTTTCTCGTTCTGGGTGTGAAGAGTCTTGCGCGAAAGCTACCCGGCTCTCGCTTGAATCGCGAGTCTCTCAGCCGCCGACTTGCGATAGCGCGCGAAGCCCGCCGACCTGCATCTGGAGAAGATGGTGCTCCTTCGGCTTCGATGAGAGGGCGCTGCGAAAAAATGGCTCGAGCGGAAGCCCCTCGCGTAGCGGCGAGCGAAGATCGACTTCGTCATCGCCGAAGAGACAGGTGCGGAGCCGTCCGTCCGCGGTCAGTCGCACGCGGTTGCAGCTGCCGCAGTAGGTGTGCGACATCGGCGTGATGACGCCAATCGTCCCGCGGGCGCCCTCGAAGCGAAAGTAGCGAGCGGGCCCATTCCCGCGCGCCGGGCCGGCGGCAGACTCGAGCGGAGCGATCTCTGACAGGCGGCGGAGAACTTCTTCGCTGGGGACGACGTGTTCCCACGTGAGCTCCCGCATTTCCCCCACCGGCTTCAGCTCGATGAACCTCACGTGCCATTCGTGCTCGATCGTGAGGCGGGCGAAGTCGCAAAGCTCATCGTCGTTGATGCCCCGCATGACGACGACGTTGATCTTGATCGGAGACAGTCCCGCGTCCTCGGCAGCCGTCGCAGCCGCGATCGGATCGAAGTCGATGTTCCTGCGCGAGATCGACCTGATGCGATCGAGCCGGAGCGAGTCGGCGCTCATGTTGACGCGATCGAGTCCTGCCTGCCTCAGCAATCGACCAAGAGTTGGCAAGCGCAGTCCATTGGTGGACAGCGAGATGTCTTCGATTTCCGGAATTGCCCGGAGCATCCCCACGAGATGCTCGAGCTGCGGGCGCAAAGTCGGCTCACCACCGGTGATCCGGAGCCGCCGCAATCCCAACGGAGCCAGCTCGCTCACGACCTGTGCGATTTCTTCGTAGGAGAGGATGTCGGACTTGGGAAGCCACTCCAGGCCCGCGACCGGCATGCAATACAGGCAGCGGAAATTGCACTTGTCGGTAACGGAGATGCGGAGATATTCGATTCCCCGGCCGAAGCTGTCGCGCAGCGTGACGCTCACGCCGTGGCTACTCCGCTCGACGCCGTGGGGTCGACCCACTCGCGCGCTCCATCGGCATAATGCTCCAGCTTCCAAATGGGCACGCGTTTCTTGATCTCATCTATCACGAAGCGCGTGCACTCGAGCGCGGGAGCACGATGGGCGTGGGCGGCAACGATCGCGACGCTCACGTCTCCAAGCGCGAGCGCGCCAACTCGATGCTCGACGACGATGGCACTTACGCCAAACCGCCCCTGAGCCTCGTCGAGAATCCTGTCGAGCTCAGACTCTGCCATCGAAGTGTAGGCGGAGTAGTCGATTGCGGTCACGCCGCGCCCATCGTTCGTATCACGGACTGTTCCGGCGAAAAGGGAGATCGCGCCGAATTCAATTGACCGGACCTCAGCCATCAATTCGGCCGGCTGTATCTCGCGGGTGACGATCGCCGCGCGTCTCATCCTCCTGCCACCGGCGGAATCAGCGCCACTTCATCCCTGGGTCCAACCACCTGGTCGAAGGATGCAAATCTTCTGTTGACGGCGACGCGGGGCGATTCCGGGAGGATATAGGCACCCGGAAGCGCCCGGATGTTGTCGACGAGATCTCCGACGGTGCTGCCGGGATCGAGGGGAATCTCAAGAGTGGGCCCGCCGAAACTCTCGGCGTAAGAAGCGAACAGCTGCACAGTCACTATGGACACGTGCGCACTCCCCTCGACTGCTGTGAGGCTAAGTCCTTATGCTTCCGACATCTGCGACATATCCACCCCGGCGACGAGGGCGCGCAGTTCTTTCGACGGTTTGAAAACGGGAACGGGTCGGGCGGAAACCTCAACCGGAGAGCCCGTGCGTGGGTTGCGCGCCATGCGGGTTTTCCGATTCCGAATCTTGAAGGTGCCGAATCCCCTGACCTCGATGTTTTCCTGGGTCTGGAGGGATTCCTTGATCGCCTCGAGGAAAGCGTCCACGACGCGAGCGCAATCTTTCTTTGAGATCATCGGCCCGGCGGTGCGTGAAATCTGGGTCGTGACCCGCTCGACGAGGTCGGCTTTAGTCATTGAAAAACTCCGTATGGACGCGCGCCAGAGCGCGTAAGTGCTTTGAAACTATGGCTTTACTAATATGGTGTCAAGACGAAGTTGATGCTACCTGATTGCTCCCCTGAGCGCGCCGAGGAACTCCTGGAACAGGGGTCGGGCATCGTGGGGGCCCGGGGCTGCCTCCGGGTGGTACTGGACTCCGAAAACCGGAAGGGTTCGGTGCCGCAGTCCTTCGATCGTGCCGTCATTGAGATTGACATGAGTGACCTCGAGGTCGCCCGCGCCTTTCACCGACCGCTCATCGCCTTCGACCGAGAATCCATGGTTCTGCGAAGTGATCAGGACGCGGCCCGTCTCGACATCCTTCACCGGGTGATTTCCTCCCCGGTGCCCGTAAGGCATTTTCTTCGTCGAGCCGCCGAAGGTGAGGCCTAAGAGCTGATGCCCCAGGCAGATCCCGAAGATCGGCGCTCCCCCGGCGGCAAGCGTGCGGATGATCTCGGGAGCGTACGAGACGGCGTCAGGATCGCCTGGTCCGTTTGACAGAAAGATTCCGTCCGGATCCTCGGCCATCGCCGACTCCGCGGATGTGTCGGCCGGGACTACGGTTACGCGGCAATCGTTCTCGTCGAAGAGTCTGAGGATGTTGCGCTTGATTCCATAGTCGTAGGCGACGATATGGTGACGCGCACGCGGATCTCCCCAGCTATAAGGCTCCCGTGTGGACACCCGGGATGCGAGATCCAATCCTTCCATCGACGGGCACGCCTCGAGCGCCGCCTTGCTCGCTTCGTCTGGTTCAACGCCGGCACCGATCACACCGCGCATCACTCCCACTGACCTCAAGTGCCGAGTGAGACGGCGGGTGTCAACATCATGGATGATGGGGACTTGAGATGCCGCAAGCCAAGCTCCCAATCCACCCGTCGCGCGCCAGTTGGAGTACGTTTCCGAGAGCTCGCGAACCACCACACCCGCGATCTGTGGAGCGTTCGATTCCGGATCTTCCGAGTTGACGCCGTAGTTGCCGATCTCAGGCGCCGTCATCACGACGATCTGCCCGCGATACGACGGATCGGTAAAAACTTCCTGGTAGCCCGTCATGTTGGTCGTGAAAACGACCTCGGCAACAGCGGGCAGCAGGGCCGCATTCGCTCCAGCAATCCGCCCACGAAAAAGGGTTCCGTCCTCAAGGAGGAGGAACCCCGGCTCAGTGATTCGAGTTTCGGTTGCCAACTTACCGCTTCGGAGTGCTAGCTGGAGGTTTCGACGTCTTCGATCCCGTGGGAGCCGGCGTAGTCGTCGTCGGCGCAGCCTCCAGAGGAACAGCGGGTGCCGATGTCGGCGGAGGTGCAACGTTTTGGGGCTGTGCTCCCAGACCCTTTTCGAGGACCGAGCGCGGAGCGGACGTATGCGTCGACAATATCTGCAGGACAAAGCAGAGGAAGAGGAAAATCCCGCCACCCCACCAGCTGATCCTGGTGAGGATATTTCCGGCCTGGCGGATTCCGATAAGTGCGTCGGGAGACGAGCTCGCGCCGCCGAAGCTGGCCGCGAGACCCGAGCCCTTTCCGCTCTGAAGCAGAATGGCCAGCATTACGACGATGCAGTCGATGACGAGCAGCGTAAGAAGAAACGTGTAAATCATTGATAGAATTGGGGTTCAGTCCAGCCTTTCAATATCGGCGGCGGTGGGATTTCAGTCAAGCCTGTGCGATCGAGAGCCACGACGACGCTTCCACGCTTGCGCCTCCGACAAGGAGCCCGTCGACTTCCGGCGCATCGAGGAGACTGGCCGCGTTCGTGGAGTTTACGCTTCCACCGTAGAGAATCGGAATCTCGTCGCCCCTGCTGCCGATCATCTGGTTGAGCTCCGAACGGAGCACCGTGTGAATCGCGGACGCGTCACCCGCTGAAGCGGTGAGGCCGGTGCCGATTGCCCACACGGGCTCATATGCGAGCATGAAGTCCGCCGAGATGAGATTCGGCGTCTGCGCCAATCCCTCGCGAAGCTGCCGCGTCACCACACTCTGGGTTTCGCCGGCTTCGCGCTGCTGGATGGTTTCCCCGACGCAAAGCATGAACGCGAGTTTGGCTCGCGAGGCGGCGAGACACTTCTTGGCGCACTGCGCATCGGTTTCGCCAAAGACGTGTCGCCGCTCCGAGTGTCCCACGAGCACGACGCGCGCGCCGGCATCGCTTGCCATCGGCGCCGAAATCTCGCCGGTGAATGCTCCCTTCTCTGCCCAGTGAATGTTCTGAACCCCCGCGATGACGTCGGTCCGGCCAGACACGGCTGCGGCGACCGCTGGGAGCGAGACCGCGGGAGGAAATATGATAATGGTGCGGTCGCGCCCGGATGGGTAACCGGCGAGAAACGCGTCCATAAAGGCCTTCGCCGCGCTGGGACCGTTGTTCATCTTCCAGTTGGCGGCCAGAACCGGACGCTTCACTAGTCGGCCTCGTCGAGGATTTCTACTCCGGGAAGTTTCTTGCCCTCGAGGAATTCGAGGGACGCGCCACCGCCGGTGGAGACGTGGCTCATCTTGGTCTCGAGACCCGCCTCAGCTACTGCGGCCGCTGAGTCCCCGCCGCCCACGATTGTCGTCGCGCCAGTCCCCGTAGCCTTCGCCATCGCTTCCGCGATCGCGCGTGTGCCGGCGTCGAATGGCGGTGTCTCGAACACGCCCATCGGCCCGTTCCAGATTATGGTTTTTGCAGATGCGATCGCGCGTGAGAACGAGGCGGCGGATTGCGGGCCGATGTCGAACATCGCCTGATCTTTCGGAATAGCGTTGCGCGGAACTGCCTTCGCCTCGCTTGCTCTCTCCAGCGACGGGGCGACGTTCGCATCGTGCGGGAGCGTAAGCCGCATGCCGCCGCGCGCGAGCAGATCCTTTGCCATCGCGACGCGATCTTCCTCCACCAGCGATTTCCCGGTCTCGAGACCCATTGCGCGATAAAACGTGCATGCCATCGCGCCGCCGATCAGCAATCCATCGACCTTCGGGAGCAGCTGCTCGATGACGTCTATCTTCCCGGAGATCTTCGCCC
>JADGQU010000432.1 GCA_017881545.1 Gemmatimonadaceae bacterium | reverse complement strand
TGGTCCAATACCTGCTTCACCGAGCGCGGCCTTTTCAGCCTCGCGAGCGCCGAGGAACTCGTCCGACAGTCCTGAACAAGATCACCCACTGGAGAGCCCGAATTTCCAACGAAGGCGCGAGTCCCGGCCGGGTTGATGGTGACCCCAATCGGTTCCGTGCCGACCGGTATCGTAGCGACCACAGTATTGGTGGTGGTGTCAATTACCGAAACGTCGTTGCTAAATACATTGGAGACATAGATGCGGGGGGCGAAGGGGTTGACGGCAATGCCAATCGGGTCGGAAGGAGCGAACACAGTAGCTACAATCGCATTCGTTGTCGCATCGATCACAGACACGGTACTGCTTTGGGTATTGGCCACAAAGACGCGCGTCCCGCCCAGGTTGACTGCAACTCCTGTGGGTCCAAAGCCAACCGGGACCGTAGCGACAACAGTGTTCGTGAAACTGTCGATGACCGAGACGCTGCCGCTCCCCGAGTTGGCTACATAGATACGTGTACCAGCCGGGTTAACGGCAACACCGCTCGGACTGCTTCCGACCGGGATCGTAGCGATGACAGCGTTAGTGATGGTGTCGATCGCCGACACGTTGTTGTTTGTATTGCTCGCGATGTATGCGAAAGGCGTCGCGGTCGCAGTACCGATCCAGCAGAACGTTGCGACTACCAATACCGCGGCGCGCATCAGCGATGTCTCTTCATGAAGGCTCTCCCGGAGCAGAAATCGTGCATCACTGTAAAACACACCGGCGAACGAGCGAATTGGACTGAATCTCTAGCAAGGTAACGGGCCAGCTTGCTCAAAGCAAGCGCCGACTCCGCCATCCGTATCACCCGCGCCGCGGTACTCTTGGGCGGGGCCCGGAGGGACGGCTCCCGGGTCAGACTGTGGTCCTTTGAAGGGCATCGAAGATTTTCGCCGCTCCCCGGCGATGAGTCACATCGCACGAGGCCGTCGACGGTTGAAAGTCGAGCGTCACGTCGGTCATAGGGAGGACAATTGATTCATGCGCGTTCGCACGCTTCAGCCCGACGATCGTTTTCGACTGGAGTCGCTCCTCAGCGCGTCGGTCAACTTCACTGCCGAGGAGGTGGGGACGGCGCTGGAGGTGATCGATGAGGCGCTCGAGGGTGATCCGGACTATCTGGTGAACGTTCTCGAGACCGATGACGCCGAGGTTGCCGGGTTCGAGTGTCATGGTCCGGTGCCGCTGACGATCGGGACGTTCGATCTCTATTGGATCGCTGTCGATCCTCGTGTTCAGAACCGCGGTTTCGGCCGTGTTCTGTTGCGCGCCGCTGAAAACGATGTGCGGAGCCGGGAGGGGCGATTGCTGCTGATCGAGACGTCGTCACAGCCGGGCTACGCGGCGACGATCGGATTCTATGAGCGGAACGGCTACGCGCTCGAGGCACGCATTCGCGATTTCTACCGCGTCGGAGACGATAAGCTCATCTTCGCGAAGAGCCTGGTCCCGGGAGTGGACTGAAGAATGGCGGAGCGCGGCTGGCGCCGGCTGCTGGCGGGACATCCCTGGTTTCGTGAGCCGGGTGCCTACCCCTTGCCGGCTTACTCGGAATTCATGCCGCCACCTCGCCTCGGGCGCAAGCCGTATGGCGAGGTGGACGAGGCTCTCTTTGCGGACGGCGACGACTTCGGCTGGCATGTCAGCGCTCGTCAGGAACTGGACGAGCTGCGGCCTGGCCTCGAGCGGATCGCCTCGCAGTTGCTCCACGTGATCCATCACCTCGGCCACGGCGATCCGGCGCACGGCATCTCGCGTCACAAGCTGCAGGACAATGCACACTGGCCGGCCGAGCTGCAGGAGAGCGGAGCGCCAGCACACGAGCGGTACGTTCTGATCTCGGCGCTGGCCTTGTCGCGAACGCAGGACGACAAGGGGCGCGTCCGCTGGACGCTGTTCGGCGGGAGCGATCAGGGTCCGGCTCGCCCTTTCTGGCGGGGTTTATTCGTCGACCCGACGCACGAGAGCGGCAATGGAGAGGACTTCGTCAGCGGTCTGCTGAGGTCTGCGTATCAAGAGCGGAGTTCTTCGAGCTCGGGCTTCCGTGTTTTCTCAAACGACGAGGAGGTGCTTCCGCGATGGGCGGAGCGGATGCGATGGAGTCCTCGTCAATCGTTGCGCGGGGTTCGTTACGTCCTGACCTTCGAGCCGTTCGCCAGCCTGCCCGCCGTCCTCCGGGAGGCGTACCGGAAGGGTGACGTTCATCTGCTGCCGTTTCCGGGAAGTCTGGTGTTCTGGGGCGTTGGCGCATACGGCGCGCTCCAGCGGGAGCTGCCGCAGGCGACGCAGATTCCGCTGTTGCATTCGGTGGCGCGGCATGAATCCCCGGGTGGAATTCGCGTTCCTCAATCAGGATGGCTGCACGAACAAACGGCCGAGGGTCCTCAGCCGCATCGGCACCATGGCCCGTTCCGACAGACCTACCAGCGAACGCATCGTTGGGCGCGCGTCCGGCGCGATCAGGATGAATTGGACGCGGTCTCGCCGCGCGAAGACAAGATCGCCCACGTCCTCTTCAGCACGGGCGAGGACGATCTCGGGCTTTACGGAAAACCGATGGCGCGGAACTCACAGATCTGGAGCAGCGATCACCAACTGGTCCTCGACGGGCCGCGTGCTACTCCCGAGGCCTTGCGCGCTGCGCAACGACGAGTCCGCGCCGGAGGCACATTCGGGTATCGATTCTTCTACCCGCCGATG
>JADGQU010000431.1 GCA_017881545.1 Gemmatimonadaceae bacterium | reverse complement strand
TCGCTCGAAGTTGTCGGCGAGAGGGGTCCGCGGCTCGCGCCGCTGCTCGAAGAGGTCAAGCTCCGCGCGCCAGCGATCCGTGACGCTGGCCTGTCGGCGCGCAACGGACACCGCGCGGATCGTTCCATCGGAATAGCGCTGGTATTCCGAGCGCGTCGACAGGCCCGTGCCGAACCCGAACGCATCGAACATGGTGAGGCCAGCGCCCAGAGATCGATTTCGCGAAAGAAGACTGAGAGAAACCGTGCGCCCGGTTCCGAACAGATTTCGCTCAGTAAGGCCGATGCGGGGAGATTTTGCGCTGGCGTGGATGTCGGGCCTGGTAGTCCACGAGTCTCGCGTAACTACGTCGAGCACGAGCGTCTCACCAGAATCACCGGAACACTGTCGCGCTTCGACGCGGGCAGATTCAAGGAATGGAAGCTTCCGCAGCCGCCGCAAGGATTCCGCCACGCGCAATGTGTCCACGGTATCGCCCTGGGCGAACAGGAGCTCTCGGCGAACTACGTCAGGTCGGGTGCGGACATGCATCTTCCCGACGAGTCGCGCGAACCGGCCAAGTTTGGGGCTGGCCGTCTCTACGTGAACCGAATCAATCCTAAGCCCCGAAAGAGGGCCAAGGGTCACTTCCGATCTGATAGCTGAGCAGGGCCGATCCTGCGCGCGTGCGGCTGAGGGGATGATGGCGGCGAGGAAGATCAGCGCATGACGCATGCGATGATTATACGGAGCCGACCTTGCACTGGGATTACTAACGGGCGTTCGGGGGGGTTGCCGCCGCTTTCGGCTGATATTCGGCGTAGCCAATTCCCCATTACGATCGTCTTGGGTTTGAATCCTTCACAGACTCCGGGGACCCATGCGCAGCAAAACCATACTTTCAATTTCTTTACTATCGTTCGCTGCCTTGAGCAGCGCGTGCTCGCGACACAAGGTCGCTGCGGCACCTACTCCTTCCAACACGATGTCAGCGGATCGCGCCGCGACCGAAGCAGCCGACCGCGAAGCCGCGAAACTGCGTGCCGATGCGGATAAAGTCGCCAGTGAGCGCGACGAAGCAGCGAAGTCGCGCGCTGGCGATCAGACCGCGCTAACCGCGCCAGTCTTCTTCAGTTTCGATCAATCTGCGATCACAGATGAAGGCATCCGCACGCTCGACCAGAAGGTGGACGCGCTTCAGAGGAATCCTTTGGTTCGCATCCGCGTCGAAGGCAACGCCGACGACAGCGGCTCGGACGAGTACAACATGGCGCTGAGCCAGCGTCGTGCGGCGATCGTCAATCGCTATCTGACGGACCGCGGAATCGATGCGTCGAGAGTTCAGATCGTGAGCTTTGGCGAAGAGAAGCCGGCGTGCACCGCTACGCGGGCCGAAGACTGCCGCGCGAAGAACAGGCGCGACGAGTTCGTAATTCTGTCGGGCATGTAGAGAAACAACTCCTAAAGCGAAAAACGCCCCGTCCGGTTTGTCCGGCGGGGCGTTTTTGTTTGGCGGCTAGTGCCAGTCGATTCTCTGTGGACCACCAAGTAGCTGGGGGGAGACTCGAACTCCCGACCCCGGCATTATGAGTGCCGTGCTCTAACCAGCTGAGCTACCCAGCCATGCTACAAATCTGCGCAACTGTGTGACGCCGGTGAAGCGGCGCGGTTACTCACACAAACGGCCAGCCCTTTCGGGCCGGCCGCTTGCTTTTGATGGCGGGGGCGGGATTTGAACCCGCGACCTTCGGGTTATGAGCCCGACGAGCTACCAGGCTGCTCCACCCCGCGATAGAAGGAGGAATCTACCCTAGCTCAGCATCAAGTCAACCGATTTACAGCGTATTTTCGGCGATTAACAGCGCTATTTGGATGTTATTTTCGTCGGCTGGTGTCGGGAGCCTCGCCAAAGCGGTAAAGAATCTCCTTGTCGCCGCGCACCATCCCGAATTCCTCGCGCGCGATCCGCTCCTGGGTGGCGCTGTCGCCCTTCACCAGCTTGAGGTAGCGACCCAGTGAATCGACCTGGCGCTGAAGTGAATCCACTTCGCGCGTGAGGGTCGCTGCCCGCGAGTGCTGCATGTAGAGATCGCGAGTGCTGTATTCCCCACCCTGCACGGCGAAGAAAAGCGCGGCGGCGATGAGCGCCCACCACACGTACCGCTTCATCGAGCTACTCCAGGCCGTAAATCGAGCCGCCCGGGAACTCCGCTACCGCGCCGAGTTGCTCTTCGATGCGAAGGAGCTGGTTGTACTTGGCCACACGATCGGTGCGACTCGCCGAGCCGGTCTTGATCTGGCCCGCGCCAGTCGCGACCGCGAGATCGGCGATGAACGTGTCCTCCGTTTCGCCCGAACGATGCGAGATGACCGACTGATATCCGTTCGACCGCGCCATCTCGATCGCCTCGAGCGTTTCCGTCAAAGTGCCGATCTGATTGAGCTTGATCAGGATCGCGTTCGCGCAGTCGGATTCAATGCCGCGCGCGAGACGCTCGGTGCTCGTGACAAAAAGGTCGTCGCCCACCAGTTGAACCCTGTCGCCAAGCGCTGCGGTTATTTTCGCCCATCCATCCCAATCGTCTTCGGCGAGTCCGTCTTCAATGGATACGATCGGATACTCGTCCAGCCATTTGCGATAGAGCTCGATCATTCCGTCGGAATCGAGACTCCCTGCTCCGCTCTTCTTGAAGGTGTACGTCCCGTTCTTATAGAGCTCCGACGCCGCTGGATCGAGAGCGATGGCGATTTCTTTGCC